>NZ_JAEKNT010000433.1 GCF_016406725.1 Sphaerochaeta sp. S2
ACCAACGACTATAATTATACCTGATTCTGTTTCAATGAGCATAAACTGTTCTATCACTTCTTTACCATCTTTTTCACCTAGCATTGGACCTGATGTGTAAATATGATTCCCAATTTCTTTAAAAGGTTCATCGTGATAATAGTCAAGTGCAAATCTTTCATTAGTTCTTGTCATATCTATATCACTTGTCAAGTACAGTTCAACATCGCTATTCATTTCTAAAAAAGGGACTAGCCCAGGTTTACTATGCCTATGAGATATATAAACAATATCCACTGCCTCTACTTGATACTCTAAGATTGCTATATTTTGCATCATTCGACTATCACCATTATCCATTACATAATCCTTATAAGGTGTATCAAATAATACAGTTACATCGTCTACTTGAATAACAGAGGAGAAGCCATCGCCATAATTCAAAGCCTCATCTTCAGTTGTCACATCAAATAGATTAAGGATAGTAATTTCTTGATCGCCATCAATGTCAAATTTCAAAGTTTCTGAATTTCCACTACACGAAACAAGTATACCGAGAACTAATAACATAGCCACAATTTTCATATAATCATCTCCCAAAATAACAAAAAACTACCCAGTGGCTAGTTAGGTAGTTAATTAATATAATCCAGGTATATTTTTCCCGCCAACTTGTTTATACCCTTTTTTGTGCAATTAAATCATAAGTTTCAGTATCAACAGTTAATACACCTCTATGTTTTCAATCATTTCAATGACTTCATCGTATTTCTCTAACCTATTATTATAGTGATGTGGGTCAAATACAAATAGATAATCCCAATTAGAAAATAAATTTTTTGGTAACAAATCGAAATTACCGTTCGTTGCAAAATTGGCATTGGCATTCCATTGTTCTCTTTGAATGACGGTCAAAACAATATCTTGATAATTTTCTGATAGATCTGGGTGCCTTAATCTCAAGATGGAATACGAAGAATCTAACTGTATCAATAAATCATTCAGCGGACTCTCTTTGGATTGACCTTCTTCTATTAGAGTTAAGCCTTCCCAATCCTTCGGTAAATACATGACAAAATTAAATTGGGCATTTTTATAAATATAGTATGTACT
>NZ_JAEKNT010000434.1 GCF_016406725.1 Sphaerochaeta sp. S2
GTATTGATTGGCTGTTGTTCCTAGCTCCGCCTAAATTCTTTGGGGGTTCGTTCATTGCTACAAAGGGTAGCTATGAAAGCAAGTATGTAATCTGGTTGGCTTTTCTCGTGGCAACCTTCCTTTCGATTGGATATCAGGTGATTCGTAAAAAGGACTTGATTACCGTATGAGGGTTTATAAAGATGAAAATCGTAATTGTTAAGGAGCTGAGAATTCACAGGAAGATGTTGATCATCTGGTCATTGATTCTCTTTCTCACGGCGGCTTTCGGCGGAGTGGAATTTCAAGGACTGCAAGGCCAAATGGAATTGTTAGCCGGAACAGTGGATAACTTCCCCAAGATTGTACGTATCGCATTTGGAGTCGATGCTTTTCCGATTGACATCGGGCTTGGAGGTTATGCAAGTATGTTCTATTGGTACCAAATAGTCGCATTCGCTTTCGCCGTTTTTCTTGGGGTCCATGTTGTTTGCAAAGATGAACGAGAGCATACCGCGGATTTCCTTTTTACAAAGCCATTGGATAGGAGAACTGTGCTTCTGTCTAAAGCATTGTTTGTGATGTTGAGCAATGCAATAATTGCCTTGGTAACTGCTGTCGGCACGATGATATTTCTTGTGCCTATTTTGCATGAGCCAGGTCTATGGTTTCATGTGGCAACGTCTTCTATCGGGATGTTTCTGACCCAACTGATCTTTTCCTCAATCGGCATGTTGAGTGCTGTGATCACGAAAAATTATCGAGGTGCCTTGCGTCTCGCATTCTTGAAATTGATCGCTGCATACGTGTTCGCATTCATCATTGAATATCGTGGCGATATTGGATATCTGAATTTCCTCACTCCTGTTCGGTACTTCAACCTGTATGACATGGTAAATTATGGATTCAGTGTGTTCTATGTGATCCTGACAATTGCTATCACCGCTGGTTGTTTGGTATATGCTTTACATCAATTCCGTAAGAGAGATCTGATAGGATAAGTAAGGTTCTTAAATATTGCTTAACCTAACATCTTGTTATCTAGGGGCTTACTAAATCCTTAAATTGTATCATTACGATTAGCCTGCCTAACATCCGGCTCTACCTTCTGAAGTGCACAATAATATGTTTCCTTATTAGGGTGCTCAGAGGGTTACACAATTATATATTGGCACAGCTGGAAAAATTACGGCTCAATCATAAATCCTGTGGGGTTCTCTCAGCCACAGGGTTCCTGACATAGGCATTCCTGCTTGCATCAAAGAGCTTGAGGAAGAAATAATCGTCACCAGGAAACCCAATTTTCTTTTCGGATTAGTTTTCCCAGCTTTTCGATGAACCGGTAGAACAAAAGCTGTAATGGGTACTTTTCGTGCTCTCTTTCCCCTTCCATCCGTCTCCATGTTGGTTCTCGGAGGCCTTATTTTCTGGACCCGACTTCACAAGGCTTTATCAATGATCGCGGGGTGGTGTAAATTTGTTTGCTGGTACCCAATGATTCGGCTAGTTAGGAAAGCAGCGGCCAAAGCCACACTGCAGATGCTTTTAATTGTTTGTTCTATTTGGTCTTCTGTGAAGGGTGAATTGCGAAGTGTTGTGTCCATATCCATGGTTGAGCGGATATCCAAGCCCACAATGGTTGCAATGAGCATTCCTCCCTTGATTACGAATTTGTCTTTATACTCGGACTTGGATAAACGTTCCAAGAATCGCTCGAACATATAGTTCTGCAAGACGACCTGTGCTGCAATACTATGTTCCTTCGAGTAGTTATTGATTCGGGCCTTCAGGCTCATGGATGTAGAACTCATAGCAGCACCTCCATATATTGTTTTAGTTTCTTATCAACTCGCAGACTCTTTGCATACTCTGCAAGAAGATTCAAGTTTTTGTTCTTGGACGCTACGTAGTTTTTCAAGGCACTGATTATTGTTTCCTCATCACATCGGGTGCGACTGCGCAGTAAATCACAAATGGTGCGTTCCATGTTGTAGCTTCTGACCGTATTGCCGAAAGTTGTCTTTATCAAGACCATTCCTAGAGCATGCAACTCTGGCTTGATATAGAAACAAGTGCATGCTTTCTTGATTGAGGTTGGCAACACTGAGTCACTGGGAATGGTAACTGTATGTCGAAACGGTGTGCGCTCGGATTGTCCGTTTAAAAAGAGTGCGGAGTCATGGGAGAAAATAATTTTTGACGAGCGAAGCATAAGCCCATACATATCGTCGATTAACCCACCTGGCAGAGTATAGACGCCATGACCACATCGTTCCAAAAGGCCAGCATGGACATAGTTAGTAAGCAGTGTTTTTGAAAATCCTAGCTGTAGTACCTGTGATGTGGTGATCACGTTGTTGTTTTTCTTGATTTCATCATACAATCGAGAATTGATTACCATAATCTGTCTCCTCTCATGCTAGTTTATTTATATATCGATATTATACACAATATCAATACAAAAGTAAACTTTCAAGTTACCGATACCTGTTAGAATATCCATGACTTCTCTTCCTCATTAATTCCCTTTGATTTTTCATGCTCCAGCAATAAGAAAACCAGGTGCAAGCGAAAAACCAGTAGAGAGAATTTGGTTTTGTGGCAACCGAAAGGAGCTTGCACCTGGTAATTTTCATTTCTTCTTTAGAACAGATTACCCTCCAGCATCGATAAATACCCCTCTTCGCTGAAGATTAAATGGTCCAGTACCTTAATACCCAGGATATCC
>NZ_JAEKNT010000435.1 GCF_016406725.1 Sphaerochaeta sp. S2
ATGCAGGCGAGGATACCAGCCATCTCTCCTCCTATGTGGAAGACACCCTCATCCCAAGAATTACCAGAATTCAGGGAGTTGCTGAGGTGTCGGTAACCGGCATGCAGTCCCAAGAAGTACGCGTTACGGTAAGGACCGAGGACCTGAGGGCAAGAGGAATCTCCATGATGCAGGTGTATCAGGTGCTCCAGTATGCCAATATGCGACTGCCTGTAGGGGACGCAGTATGGCATGGGAACAGTGCAAATCTCCGCTATGATGGGAGCCTGGAATCGCTTG
Source organism: Sphaerochaeta sp. S2 (assembly GCF_016406725.1). GTDB lineage: Bacteria > Spirochaetota > Spirochaetia > Sphaerochaetales > Sphaerochaetaceae > Sphaerochaeta. Next base: position 280 of record NZ_JAEKNT010000435.1, read on the forward strand.
GTCAGTTGAAAAACCTTCCAATCGGTGCAACAGAGGATGGAACAGTAATCAGGCTCAGTCATGTGGCAGATATTGCATTCGAGACAGCAGAAATGGATGCCTATGCTGATGCAAACCAAGTTCCACGGGTGGTGGTCTCAGTAACTAAGCGTGGCGATGGCAACACCCTTTCCATTGTTCGGGAGATCAAGAAGGTTCTCTCTGACGCACAGGAGGAAACGGGCGGAGCCGTCTCTTTCCAGATACTCAGTGATGACAGCAAGAACATCATCGCCTCATTGATGAAAGTCTCCCAGTCAGGACTGCTCGGCATCCTTATGGCTGTATTTGTCATCTTTCTGTTCCTGAGCGACCCAAGGGCAACCATTACCATCGCACTCTCCATTCCCCTCAGCATTCTCTTTACCTTCATCGGCATGCGAGTGGCTGGGGTAACCATCAACCTGATGAGCCTCTCTGGCATTGTGGTTGCCTTGGGTATGGTGGTGGATGGATCCATCGTCATGCTCGAGCAAGTCATGCGTTTGCACAAAGAACACAAGATGCCCAGTGAGGAGGCACTGCTCCGTGGTGCGGATTTGGTGGGCTCCCCTATCCTTGCTTCCACCACCACGACGCTCGCTGTATTCATCCCCCTCTCCCTGCTCTCAGGTATTGTAGGGTCAATTCTTCGTGATGTCGCCCTTACATTGATTCTTGCCCTGGTAGCAAGTCTACTGGTGGCATTGGTGGTCGTTCCCTTCATCCTTCGCTTGGTCTTGAATGTCCCGGAGAAAGCAAGAAAGCGAGAACCTCGCTTCTCCAGGATGCTCGATCGTCTTGAAGGGGGATATCGAAAGGGGTTGGCATGGAGTCTTACGAACCGGAAATTCATCCTGATCTTTTCTTTTCTCTCTCTAACCTTGGTCATTATGGCAGGAGGCATCCTGGGGCTTACCTTCATTCCCTCGACTGATAATGGCGATTTCAACATCGCTCTTACCTTTCCCCAAGGATACAGCCTGGAGCAGACCAGGGAGCGGGCACTTGAAGCCCAAGCCTTGGTAAGCTCCCATGTACCAGAAATTGACTCCATCGTACTCTTCTCCGGACAAGGAACTGGATTTGGTTTCTCATCTCCCAACCAGGCAAGTATCCGTGTTGTGTTGGTGCCAACTAAAGACCGCAAGCGATCTGTGCATGAGATCATCAATGAGGTTCAGTATCTGCTCTCCTCCAGCATTGTTGACGCCACAGTCAACACCACAAACGGAGGGTTTGATGCCCTGGTTGGATACATCTCTGGTGGTGGTGGCTATGGACTGAAGCTTGTTGGAGAGGATATGGAACTCCTGCATGAGGCTGCAGAGTCACTGCGAGTGAAACTGCAGGAAGATCCTGAGGTCCTCGTTGCCAGTATTGATACCAGTTATGATGCAAACATCCTGGTCATGGATATGTCCCACCAGCTTATGAGCAACCTTGGGGTGAACAGCAGCGAGGCGGGGCTTACAGCGAACCTCCTGTTCCAGGGAATGGAGGTAGGCAATCTCACCAATACAGAGGGAGAGCGGTATCCGATCAGGCTGGAGTCAGACCTGAAGGGCTTACCCATCACCAGTTCCACCCTTCTCTCTGCAGAAGTTCCAGCATCCACCGGAGAGCTCATCAGCTTTGCAAGCCTGGCAGAGCTGAAAGAAGAGCGGGCTGTGAGCCGTATCGTCCGCGAGGACAGGGAGAAAACCGTAACAGTCTCTGCAACGCTTGTCAGTGAAGATACAAAAGGGGTGTCTGCAAGAATGCAGGACTACCTAGCTCAACATCCGCTCCCTGAAGGGATAAAGACAGCAAGTGGGGGGTTGATGGAACTTATTGCAGACTCCATCGAACCGATGGCTACCGCCCTCGCCATCGCTGTCTTCCTCGTCTATACCGTTATGGTCATCCAGTTCGAGAGATTCCGTCAGCCCCTGATCGTCATGGCATCCATCCCATTCAGCTTGATCGGGGTAATCCTGGGTCTCCTTCTATTTGGTTCATCCATCTCCCTGATCAGTTTCATGGCTCTCATTGCTCTTGGCGGAATTGTAGTGAACAACGGCATCATCCTGATCGATGCAATCAATGTACTGAGAGAAGAGGAGGCAAATGAGGGAGAAGAGAGTTTGGAAATGTTGCGTATGAGTGTGGCCAATGGAGGAGCCAGCCGCCTCCGCCCTATCCTGATGACCACCCTTACCACGATGCTCGGGGTAATCCCCATGGCTCTAGCAACCGGGGAAGGAGCTGCAATTTATGCCCCACTTGGACAAGCCATTGCAGGAGGCTTGCTCAGTTCCACCTTGATAACGCTCTTCATCATACCAATCCTGTACTATATGACTGAGCGCAGGATCATCATGAAAAAGCAGCATATGAGGGACAGCAGATGAAAATTGAAAAAGTCTTTCTTTGTACAATTCTGATCACCCTCTCACTCCCTCTTCTTGGTGCAATTCCAGGGAATCTTGAACTCGCCGCTCTTCAGGAGGAGGTCAATCAAGCCATCCTCGATGTACGCGATGCCAAGGCTTCCCGTTGGCCTACCGTTGATCTAGAGCTCAGCGGCACGTATATGAGCAACCCACTCATTGGGCCCATTACACTCCCTGCCGGCTCGTTGTCTCTTGCCCCCCTCACGCCACCGAGTGACGTAACGCTGTATGATGGGATGGAATCGAGTATGTATGACTTCTCGGTGAACATCACCCAGCCACTCTTTACCTGGGGGAAGATCAATGCATCGGTTGATGCACAGGAAGCCATTGCTGAGGCAAAGCTCCAAGAGCTTCATAACAGGGAGAAAGAACTCATGGCTGAGATTTCCACCAGGGCGGTGACAATCACCTCCCTGGAGGCAATTTCGCAGTTGCTCAAGCAACAATATTCGCTTGGAAGGGAGCTGGTCTCTCTTGCAAGTGAAGGTGTTGCTTCGGGAATGATGCTGGAATTGGAAAAACTTGAGACAGAGACAGCACTCCAGGATATTGAACTTGCCATTTTGGAGAGTGACTATACCGTCACTGAACAAAGACTCAACTTGCAAACATTGACCAGTAACCAAGACCTTTCTTCCTATAGCTTCGATGAGCAGGCGATCGAGGAGATGCTGCAACTACCGGTCGAGACACTCATTGAGACATCCATCTCTCCAAGGCAGGCATCCTTGAGGGCTCTCTCTGCTCTCAAAAAAGCAACGGAGGCAGCCGAGAGGCTTGCAAAGGGCTCTTTCTATGGTAAACCAGACCTTGCCTTGGTTATGTCGGCAGGCTACAGTAGTCCTAATTTTCCCCTGTCAGAATCAGACTGGAGTGATCAGGATGCATACAGTGTAACCGTATCGGTAGGGTTGAAAACCACGCTCTTTGATGGAGGGAAGATTGCAAATTCCATCAAACGTGCAGAGAGCCAAGAGGAGACAGCCACCCTTGACCTTGAGCAAGCAAGACAGCGGATTATCCAAGAGGTACAGCAGCAGTATCTACTGCTGAAAACCTCCATGCAGAAAATTGATCTGGAGCAGAGGAAGCAGACAACCCTGGAGCAACGAGTGAGGACGAATGAAGAGCTCTATCAAAGCGGATACGGAAAAAAAGAAGAGCTGCTTCAAGCTGAGATGAATCTACTCTCATCCCAGATCCGTGAGCATCAACTGAATATTGAAGCTTGGAGTGCGTTTCAGACTTTGCACTATCTTACGGGAAACTAGATTTCTGAAATCTTATTACTTTTCTTGCTCATTCCAACCCTCCTTTTCTTTACCTATGGTATGCCCGATGGTACCATCATAATACAAAGGAGAGAGAAACAGTGTCAGTTATCCTTGCCATTGATGATTCTTCCACCGATCTTGCCGTGATCCAATCCACGCTTTCCTACTGCACCGTACTAACCGCAGGGGATGGCGAGGAAGGATTACAGGTGCTCAGCAAGCATCCGGAAATTGACTTGATCCTACTCGACCTGCATATGCCAAAGATGAACGGTTTTGCCTTTCTGGACCAGTGCAAGGCTCTCTCAGTAGAGATTCCGATTATCATCTTGACCAACTCTGAGGAGATAGAAAAGGAAATCCTCGGTCTGGAAAAGGGTGCCGTCGATTTTATCCGTAAACCACTGAACTTTCGATCCCTTCAAAAACGCATTGAACTACAGCTTAATCTGAAACAAGCCAACAGGCAGATAATAGAATACAACAAACAGCTCGAACGATTGGTGGAGGAGCGTACTCAAGAGATTCGAAAAACCACCGCGATTACCATCAATGCACTGGTGAGGCTGTTGGAAATCCGCAATGTTGAGACCAGTGACCACTCTAAACGCACCAAGAACATGATGCGACACCTCTGTGCTGAACTCCAGAAACAGGATGATGATTCATATTACCTCACCGATAAGGAAATCCAGGAGCTGGTTGACACAGCACCACTGCACGATATCGGGAAGGTGGGTATCCCTGACAATATTCTTCTTAAACCGGGGAGACTGACCAAGGAAGAGACTGATCTCATGAGGCAACATGTACTGAAGGGAGTGGAAGCGCTCGACTATGGAACAGACAAGGATGAAGCTCCGATCAGCTTCATTGAAACCGCTCGTTCCCTTATCGCGAGCCACCATGAGTGGTATGATGGATCAGGGTATCCAGTAGGTTTGAAAGATTCCAAGATCCCTCTCTCTGGTCGTTTGATGGCCGTTATCGATGTCTATGATGCACTTACCAGCAAGCGTGTGTACAAGGATGCTCTTTCTCATGAGGAAGCAATACAGGTAATGAAAGAGGAGGCTCCCAGACACTTCGACCCAGTGGTGTTCCAGGCCTTTCTCTCCATTGCAAACAAGCTAAGTCGTACCTAGACAATCCAAGGAGCCTCAATGCAGCGGTCCAAATACAGATACCTGATTCTTATCGTGGGAATACTTCTGTTCTTGGCCAATGTTGTGTATGCAGATGCGTCACTCCAGCTCTCCAGAGAAGAGTATCAGTTCATTGAGGAATATCAAACAGTGAGGCTTGGTATCGATCCAAAGTTCATGCCGTTCGAGTTCCTCGATGAGCAGGGCATCCATACCGGTATCGCTGCAGACCTGCTCTCCCTTATCTCAGAGAGAACCGGATTGTCATTTACCTATGATCCTACCCTGAGCTGGACTGAGACGATCGGCCAAGCCAGAGAAGGGTCCATTGATGTATTGTCTGCAGTTGGGTATACGAGGGAGCGAGAAGAGTTTCTAAGCTACCTTCCTGCCTACATTCACTTCCAGCGAGCCATCATTGTCCAGAAGAGCAATACCTCAGTTACCTCCTTTTCCGACCTTCAGGGAAGGCAGGTAGCGGTACAGAGGGGAAGCTCGCATGAAGGGTTCTTGACCTCCTATCCGTCCATCACTCCTCGCCTCTACGATACGGTGGAAGAAGCCCTGCTTGCAGTAAACCACGGGGAAGAGGTTGCCTTTGTGGGAAATGAGGCAACGAGTGTGTATCTCAGCAGACTGCTCGGACTGACTGAACTTACGATCATTCCCATTACTGAAGATGCAGAGCAAACACTCCATATAGCAGTACAACGTAATGAACCAATACTGGCGAATATTCTGCGAAAGGGACTCGATTCTATCAGTGAAGCAGAGCGAGCACAGATTTTTAATAAATGGATCCGCTATGAGACAAGAATAGACTACTGGCCGATCATCCGAATTGCGATTGTCATTGCAATCATCATAATTCTTGCCTTCGCTCTCTCCTCTTACTGGATTGTTCGCTTGAAGAAGGCAATCCTAGAGAAAGAAGAAGCACAGATGCGAGCCGAAGAAGCGGACCGGGAGAAAAGCCGATTCCTGGCTCGTATCTCCCATGAGATACGGACCCCACTTAATGGAGTGAGAGGAATGAGTTTTCTCCTTGAGAAGACCCCATTGTCTACAGACCAGAGGCGTTATGTCCAAAGCATTTCCACTGCAACGCAGACCATGCAGCAGATCATCAATGATATTCTGGAATACTCACGTCTGGAAGAGAACAAGATCACCTTCGAATCTGTTCCATTCCATCTTGATGATGTACTGGAAAACTGTGTATCGATCGAACAGTACCTGATCCAACAGAAAGGCTTGGATTTCAGGATTACTGAAGAAGCTCATGTACCCAAACGATTCATCGGAGACCCTACACGTCTCTCCCAGATCCTTATCAACCTCATGAACAATGCAGTAAAATTTACAGAGCATGGTTCCATTACCCTCTCAATCGCGTCGAAGGACAAGGCGGAAACCAGCTGTACCCTTATCATGAGCGTATCTGATACAGGGATTGGGATGAGCAAGGAACAGCTCGATACCATCTTTACCCCATTCGTGCAGGCTAATGAGACAATCCACCGCAAGTATGGTGGTTCCGGCCTTGGTCTCTCCATTGTGAAAGAACTGGTTGAGAAGATGCAGGGGAAACTGGAGGTGGAGAGCAAACCAGGGGAAGGAACCCGATTCACTGTTTCTCTTCCCATGCAATTGAATACTGACCAGGATGAAAGATCACAGGCTTCCGTTGATTTCTCCTCTCTCAAGGCATTAATTGTCATTCAGGATAGAATGCTCTATGACCGTCTCGCTCTCGTATTCACTGAATACCAGATACAGTATGAAGGGGTTACTTCATTCGGCCTCGCGTTAAAGGCACTTGAGGAGACCCATGACTATGACCTTCTGGTGATGGAATATCATCCATCAATGGTTCTTCCTGATGGACTTTATAAGCTGCTCAGTAACCAGACTGCGTCCAGACCGAAGCTGTTGGTTATTTCCCCTGATCGGATTGAACCAGAGAAAGAGCAACTACTCTCTTGTGACTTGGTCATTATGCTTCCGCTCATCAACAGTGTTCTGTTCAATGGTTTACTACAATTGTTTGGAACAAACACCCCTTCACTGCAAACCGCGAAGGAGAAAGTAGATAGGGAACAAAATGCATCATTCTCTGTTTTAGTTGTCGAGGATAATGCAACAAACCAGATTATCGCCAAGGAACTGTTTGAGCAGATTGATGCAACCGTCTACCTTGCTTCCAACGGGAAAGAGGGGTATGAACGGTTCCTCGAACACGAGGATATCATTGATTGCATCTTGATGGATCTTCACATGGATGTCATGAATGGGTATGAGTCAAGCAAGCTGATAAGGGAGAAGAACCAGGAGGTTCCCCTTCTGGTAACCTCAGCAGACTTGATTTCCAGTGTACTCAACCGATGCAAGGAGATTGGGGTAACCGAAGTTATCGGCAAGCCCTATTCTCCGGAAGAACTCCAAAGGAAGGTACTCGACTACGCTGGTATCTATGCCTCAAAAAAGGCCCTTAACGATACTGCAATCGATTTCCAACGAGGCATCCTACAACTTGGAGGCAATGAAAAAGCCTACAATACGGTACTCCATGCTTTCATAGAGGAGACATCCAGTTTGGTCGAAGCCCTTACAATAGCCGGGGACAGCCAGGACTGGAAGGAAGTGGCAGAACTTGCCCACCAAGCAAAAGGCAGCTGTGGGGCTATTGGGGCAACAGGCGCACAGAAGTTGTGTGCAGAGTTGCAACATGAGCAGCCTACTGATGACCATGCATTGTGGAACAAGACAATCGAGGAGCTTGAACGTGTGCTTGCTCAAGCTCGATTATACCTTGGCCTATAAATCCTCCAACACCTTTTCTACAATCGCAGCAATCGCATCAGCATTAGTCTGGTAGATGAAATGGTTTCCCTCAAGAACTTCAAACTGAGCTTGCTCTCCGATACGTTCAAGATGCTGCTCCTGATACTCTTTCGGAGAGAGAGGAATCTGTGGATTGGGCTTCTCGTACGTGTCCTTGGCAATAACCTTGAAGAAAGGAACCTCTTTTGGGTAGGAAAGACTCATGGTATCGCGTATGAATTCGGTTGAATATGCTAACTGTTCAAGAAGGGTGTCATTCATCGAGAACCCGGCAAAGGTAAGCATGTCATCCACTTCTTTCTCTGTGTAACCTAGCTCCATAGCATCACTCTTATTGGTGACCAGGGGACCGAGCAAGCTGGTCAATCCTAGGAATTCTTGCACCTTGGCGATGGGAAGCAATGCAGCAACAAAGGCAGGGGTTTCCGCGTAGTAGGCGGTGGATGTTCCGTCCAGGCTGATGATCGCCTCAACCTCATTTGGATAGAGGGAAGCGTAGTGTTCGCTGTATACGCTGGAAATTGAGTGTGGGATCAACACATAGGGTGGTTCATACCCAGCAACCCTGAGAGCTTCCCTGATCTCTTCCACATAGTGATCGCTCGTACGCTCTCTTTCGGTGGTGGTACTGAATCCCACTCCGAAGTACTCCACCACTACCGTCTTATAATCCTCAGCCAAGGCTCGTTGCAATGGCCCAAAATCGGCTGAGGGAAGTGCTACACCCATGCCAGGAAGCAATACCACGGTATGTTCACCTTCACCTAGATCAGTAATGTGCATCTGTCCATCGAAGACTGGGACCATGTTCCCGTATGGGGAGATAGCATTTCTTCGTTGCTTGAAGAGTGTCGCATGCAATACAGAACTTATGGCCAAGACAACAGCAATCACCGCAAGTATCCAAAGGAGTATCTTTCCAAACTTTCTCAGTCTCTTCCCCATTATTTCCGTCTTCTTGAAATATCTCGATTATCCTACCATAAACCACTTCTGTTGTATTCTATTTTTTTCTCAAAAAATACATTTGTACCAATAGCGAAAAAGGTTTGAGGGCTGGCCTAGAGACACCACTAGAGCAGGAGTATTATGCTGGGTAGGAACTACCCAGCATCTCATCCAGATGGTCCAGCAATCTCGTCAAGGAATCGAGAATCTCTTTCTTTCCAATCCCCTCTGTTACCAGTGAGAGATCCTTCTCAAAATGAAGCGGGAGGATTTTACAGGTTTGCTTAGCCCAAGAGGCCAACTGCTTCTCCCCTGGATGGGTTTGTCGGTTGTAGGCAAAGAGTACATCGAAATAGCTCGCCAAGAGAGCGGCTGTTCGATGGACCTGGCTTACCGCATCATCTCGCTTTATTGCATTCTCGATCTGCTCGTAGTAGCTTGCTGTGAGCTTGTTTCTTAGTAGTGGATAATTTTTCTCTATGATTGCATCCCTAAGCCCCTCTGGGTAGGGGGTATCAAGTTGCTTCTGTAATGCGCTGAACCTACCCTTTGGGTCGTAGAGGATTTTGGAAGTCTTCAGGTTATGGATGAATGCAGTTGAGTATCCCACCCTCGCCTGGTGAAGTTCCCACACACTCTGTACTTCATTTTCTGCCCAGGAGAGCGAACGATACATCAGGTCAACTGGAGTCTCATCATGAAGGAATAGTTCATCACCCTCCCCAAAATAATCATTGCCGACCTCTGCTTCCTTTGCAAACCTCTCTGCCAGCTCCCGGCGAAAAGAGCGGGGAACCGGCTTCTCTCCATAGATATACACATCATAGTCGGAGAGCCCGTCACTGACCAACCCAGTACGGGAACCGGAGAGGACAACGGCTTCAACTTCCTCACGGGAAAAGAATGCTTTCAAAAAGGTCTCAATCATGGTTCCAATAGTTGCAGAAAGCCCAGAAAAAGGGAAGCATCCTATATATCGCCATACAACTTGGCAAGCAACTCGTATCGTCCACTAACCTTGCACTTTGCGTAGATATTGCGATTATGATTAGCCACTGTCTTCACTGAAAGAGAGAGTTCAAGCCCTATTTCCTTATCGCTTTTTCCCTCACTGATCAGATGCAGTACCTGCTTCTCTCGCTCAGAGAGGTTGCAAGCAACCACCAGCTCATCCATGTACGGTCTTTTTTGTCCATGACAGGGGTGTTCCATTGCATCCAAGAGGACATTCAGCCCCTCCCTGAACTGTTGTACTCGTGATCCGATAAGTGCCTGATCATGGG
>NZ_JAEKNT010000436.1 GCF_016406725.1 Sphaerochaeta sp. S2
GGTCTGTGGAGACCCCTAAGATTCCGGTCCGTACTGCTCCGGGGCGTATTACTGATACACTATACCCGAGAAGCTGGAGTTCCATACGAAGCGCATATGCATAGCTCTCGAGCGCTGTTTTGGTAGTACCGTACATTCCGGTAAACGGAAGGGGATCCAGAGGCGCCAATTCGCTGGTTGTAATAATAATCCTTCCCATAGGTTCCAATAGGGGAAGAAAAAGTCGGTTGATGCGGTACACACCAAAGAGATTGATATCGAAAATTCGGACAAACTCATCTTCGGGAATCTCAATAAGAGAGTTCAGGTCATACACCCCTGTAAAGTGGAGGATCGCTGTAAGAGATCCGGCCTCTTCCTTGATACGCTTGAAAGCAGCTGTCAGTCGGGTGCTGTCAGTTATGTCGGCTCTCAGAAACCGGAAGGAGAACGATCGATCGGGTTCTTGCCGGTCCAGACCGTATACGGTGTATCCGGAAGCTACCAATTGCTGGCAGGTTGAGAATCCCATACCTCCACTTGCCCCGGTAACGAGAATGTTCATACTCATATGCCTATCCTTTGTCTACGCATCTCTTCCAGCATTGATGGCGCAATACCTATAGGACGAATCAGTGTATATCCAAATTCGAAAAAGAATTACGTCTTGCATACACGACACGGGCAATGGTTACTTTTTTCTCCAACTCATCCACCCAGTAGAACATACTATAATTCTCAACCATGACCATTCTGTAGTCGTGGGACAATGGTTTTACGGGATAATATACGGCTGCTATGTATGGATTTTCTCCCACCCGTTCAGCTGAGGAGACAAAACGCTCCGCAAGCGCCTCAGCGGCTTGCCTGTTAAGAAGTGTCCTACTGATGTATCGTACAATCTCGGCCATATCATACCGTGGTGCTGGCAGATACTCCAATTGATAGACTTTCTCAGAGGACATCCTTCATTGCCTTTAGAACATCCTTCGAGGAATAACGAGCACCTGAAGAAAGGGCTTCACGTTCAGCCTCTTGGAGCTTCAAATAAACCTCACTATCGTAACGCATATTCTCATATGCCTCCATACTCAACACTACCATGTCACCATACCCTTGACGGGTCAGTATTATCGGTTGCTGGGTCTCATGAACCACCCTTGAGATCTCTGAGAAATTGTTGCGAAGGTCGCTCACTGGTCTAATCAGCTTAGGTTTCATCGGATCCTCCATCCAGGAATTAGCATAATTATGCTAATTTTACAAGAAGTAGTATCTGCACCATCCAATAAATTATCAAAAAGAGACCCAAGCAACACTACACAGCCATGTTCGCTACCATGCCAGCCTCCCCCGCATACTTCAGGAGAGGCCTTAGATCCAACGTGAGCTCGATGCACTCAGAATGCAATCTCCTGGTCAAGTTCATCAAGTTCTTCACGCTCTTCTGCTTTAGTAGTTGTATTTGGCTCTTTCTTGAACTCAACATGCTCAGCTACCACGAGGATGCGCTCCCGGTTTCCTCCATCCTTGTCAGTCCAACGCTCTTGGCGAAGTCTTCCAACCACTCTCACTCCCCTTCCTTTCTGTAGATAAGTCATGCAGTTCTTACCCAGTGTCCCCCATGCTTGAACGTTGATGAACATCACCTCTTCCACGGCTTCTGCTTTTGCATTACGAAAGAACCGATTAACAGCGATAGCAAACTTTGTCATCGCGCTTGTATTCTCCCCAAGTTCTACACGCTCAGGGTCCCTTACAAGGTTTCCTTCAATGACAACTTGCCCATGATACAAG
>NZ_JAEKNT010000437.1 GCF_016406725.1 Sphaerochaeta sp. S2
GTGGTGTACAGTCCCTCTTCGCCCATAGCCTCTGCAAGGTTGTCCATGATAAAGGCACCATAACCAGCGTTGCTGAAAGCCTCGATATCGTAATCTACGTTCTCGAGATCAGCACCTTCATGTGCAATTACCACAATCCCCGCATCTCGTGCCTGAGCAAGCACCGGTTCCAAGGATTCAAGGTCTACAGGAACGACACAAATAGCATCCACCCCCTGTGCGATCAGGTCCTGTACCAGCTGAGCCTGCAATGTTGCATCAATCTGGGGAGTTCCTCTCTGGTATACATTCAAGCCGGTTTCCTTGGCATACTCATCCACCCCGACTTTCATTCGTACGAACCATGGGTTTGAAGCATCCTTGGGCACTACTACAATCTCATAGCCTGATTCCTCCTCCGCTTGTCCTGCAGCAAACAGAGCTGGTCCTAACAGTAAAACAACCAACACGAAAGCAAGAAATTTTTTCATTCTGTAGTCCTCCTTTACAGTATGTATTTGAATTCTAGCGCCGCACTATCGAGAAGTCAAATATAATTAACTTGTTTGGAAGAAATGATAAAAATTATGCATGAATAAGTAAAATAGTGCTAAAAAATCACGTATTATGATAAAAACGTCATAATAATAAAAAAGTTTAGCAAAATTTAATAAACCCTTTGACAGGATGACCTCTGCATGGTACTTCTGTATATATGGGAATTAAAGAAATTGCTGAGAAGGCTGGAGTATCAAAAACAACTGTTTCTCTTGCGTTAAATGGGCATCGTGGTGTGAGTCATGAAACAAGAATGCGAATAATTGCCTTGGCACGAGAGATGAATTATCGAGTGCCAGGAGACCGGCCGATGAGTAGTCCCAGCAATGGACCCATCTTGCTAGCCAGGTTAAAAATACATGGGTTGCTGCTCAATCAGGATCAAAGTGTTTTCATCATGGATTATATAGACAGCATTAATAGAGCAGTCAGCGCTGAAGGATATCAGTTCGAAATATTTGACAGCCCATGTAGGACACTTCAGGGTTGTTTTGAAGAGATTCAGAAAAGGCATCCAAAGGGAGTGATATTGATAGGTACGGAACTGTTCGAATCTGACCTAGAGATTTTACACTCGCTTAGTGTTCCCTTTGTAGTAATCGATACCTTCTTTGACCATGTTTCCTGTGATTTTGTCGATATGGCCAACATCAATGCAGTATACCAGGTGATTGATCATTTGGCCTCCTATGGCCACTCGAAGATACAAATGGTCACCAGCTCAATGAAATCTGGGAATATCGTCATGCGTGAAAGAGGATTCACATTGGCCATGGACTATAATCATCTTTTGGTGGATGCCTCCTCCTTCATTTCAGTAGAGCCAGGCTTTGATGGTGCATACCAGGCAATGAAAAGCTATCTTGCTACAGGGCCGGTACTCCCACAGGCATTGTTCTGTTATAACGATGTGGCTGCCTTTGGCGTAATAAAAGCTTTGAAAGAAAAAAAATATAGTATTCCAAAAGATGTATCGGTAGTCGGTTTCGATGATCTGCCGATGGCTGCAATGATGGAACCCCATCTCACAACCGTAAGAATCCCAACACGGCGAATTGGTGAGAAGGCGGTATATGTGCTACTAGAGAAAATTGCAACAAAAAAAATGCTGGAACCGTCCAGCTGGCTTGTCCAGGGTAACTTGGTGGCTAGGAATAGTGTTATGAGAAGGACATGACAAGGAGGTGCACGTCATGAGTAAGTATTCAATTATTCTAGGGAATTTAGGAAACACCTGTGATAGGTTTCTTTCTTCCGGTTACAAGGATGAGGTACCCAAAGCAGAGCTGATCAAGCAGGCAGCCGAGATCGAAGGGGTCGAAGGTGTAGAGCTGGTGGGAACATGGGATGTTGCTCCAGAGAATGTTGAAGAAGTTGGTGATCTGCTCGACAAGTATGGCCTGAAGTGTGTTTCCATTATTCCTGATCATTTCAGTCAGAAACGATGGGGTAAGGGGTGTCTTGCATCGAAGGATAGCGAAATTCGAAAGCAAGCATTGGACTATACATTCGCCTGTGTGGAAATGGCGAGAAAACTCAACTGCAAGACGCTGAATATCTGGCCGGGACAGGATGGGTACGACTATACGTTGCAGTCCAATCTCGTACAGGAGCGTGCATGGCTTAAGGACGCCATCCAGAGTGTTGCTGCCTCTGCACCGGATATCAGATTCGCACTTGAATATAAGCCAAAAGAACCACGAAATTTCAGCTTCATGGCTCGTGCTTCAGATACTCTGTTGCTTGCAAAGGAGACGAAGTTGGATAACGTGGGAGTCTGTATAGATACCGGCCATGCGTTTGTTGCAGGAGAGAATGTGGCTGAATCCATTGTTATTCTCCAGGAGTACGGAAGGAAGCTTTTTCACATGCATTTCAATGACAACTATGGAACATGGGATGATGATATGATTGTCGGATCTGTGCATTTCCCCAGGTTCATAGAGATGCTTTTCTGGCTGAAAGAGACCAAGTATGATGGATGGCTTTCCATGGACCAGTATCCGTATCGAGAAGATGGTCAGGGTGCATTACGCGAAAGTGTAGAGTTCCTCCAGATGATCGATGAAAAGTTGAGTGACCAAGTAATGCAAGAGATCAGGGATTTGCTTGTTAAAGGAAATGCTGTTGAGTCACAACGCTGGATTCGAAAGACTTTCTTCAAATAACCACGGTTCGTTGATTTTCTTTGGGTTTGTAAGGCAGCCTCCCGATTGGGAGGTTGTCATGTATTTGTTCTTGGATGCACGCATAACCTCTCTGCCCAGTCTACAATGATGTAGAGCAACAACCCTAGGATGCTGAGCAGTACAATGGCAGCATACATGCCTGTGTACTGGGCCATGACCCAGTAATTCATGATCGAGTATCCTAGTCCATGGGATGCAGCGTAGGTCTCGCTGATAAACAACACAGAGAGAGAAATGCCCAGTGTGATGCGCAGGGAAGAGAAAATACGTGGCAGGATTGCAGGCCAGATGATATCTTTCAGGACCTGTTTTCTGCTTAGGTGATATGCCTCTGCCAATTGGAGAAATTCAAACGGGATTTCCTTAACCCCATCCCGTATGGTCACTGAGGCAGGGAAATAGATGATGACAGAAATCAGGATGATCTTGGAAAGGTCTCCAATACCCAGCAATACCATGAACACCGGCAGAAAAGCAATCTTCGGTAGTGGATAGAGTAGATAGAGAACTGGGGAGATCAGTCGGTCCAATGCAGGGACTCTCCCTGCGATCATCCCTGTGGGAATGGCAAAGAAGAGTGCAATGAACAGACCCGAAAGAATTCTATAGAGAGAATAGAGCAGATGCAGATGCATCTCCTGAGGGATGAATAGCCCAATGGCATACATGAGGACAGTATGGGGAAATGGGATGACTGGCGATGCAAGCAGAAATGCTGCTATGTACCAGAGTATAAATACTACTAACATCCCTCTTAGGTACTTCATCGGGAAGCCTTCATGTGATGGCGTAACGTCTTCTGCATAGTGAAGAATTCATCACGGGTACGAAGGTTGGCTTCTCCATGGAGCTGGTTCTGCAACTCGTAAGAAACCCCTTTGTTAGTCATCATAACAATCCTACTTCCCATGAATACTGCTTCCTGGAGGCTGTGAGTCACAAGGAGTAGCGTTATGGAATGGTGCTGTACATACTCCTTGATATCATTCTGGAGGACCTCTCGCTGCTGTTCATCGAGGCTTGCAAGTGGCTCATCAAGTAGTAGTATGTTAGGCTTCCTAATTAATGCTCTTGCCAACGCTACCCGCTGCCTCATCCCACCGCTGAGTTCGTGGGGATAGTGTTGCATCACAGAAGAAAGTCCCATTGACTGTAACAGTTCTTCAGCCTCGTCACTCTTCTCCCCAGGAAGTCCGAGCAACACATTGTTGATGACACGCTTCCAGGGAAGAAGTCGGTCCTGTTGGAACATGAGGGCCACACCCTCATTTCCAACAGCTCTCTGCATGGTTCCCCCAGAGAGTGGCAACAAGCCGGCAATAGCGTAGAGAAGGCTGGTTTTTCCACATCCGCTTGGACCGATGATGCTGACCATCTCCCCAGCCTTTACATTCAAGGAAAAGTGCTGGAAGGCAGTGGTCTTGGGATAGTCAAGCTTGGCATCGGTGAGGGAGAGTATCATAAGGCGTCTATAAACCTTGCATCATAGAGATTCTTGATTCCAACAGCATACTCGGTTCCGGTTATACCCTCAGTCCAGGAGATGATCTCTTTGGTGAAAGCTTCACTCGGAAGTGATGGAGCATGGTACTCAGGAAGGCCCATGGTCTCACGTATTGCTTCCGGCAGAGCTGGGATTGCATTCATGAGTGCGGTGCGAGCAAGCTCCGGGTCAGCTTGGATATCCTTTACTGCTCTCTCATATGCCCGATGAAACCCAACTATCTGACTCTCTTTCTCTTGTATTGCCTTTTCGGTGAAAGCAATGATGTTCAGGCTTTCTTTCGGTATACCTTCAAATGTAAGTTTTTCCAAATTCCTAAGCGCCCCAATACTGGCAAACGGTTCAGGAAAGATACCTGTATCCAATTGAGAGGAGACGACAGCTTCCAAGCGTGCAGGAATTTCATTGATGAACACCTTCTCAACGTCATAGCGATCTTCCAGGTATGCATCAAGGAGATAGTTGGTTACGCTGATCTCCATCGTTCCAGCCGTTATCGTTGTTCCCTCTGTAAGGGGGCCGGATGCAAGCAAGGGGAAAGCTCCGTCTGTAGAGAGCGTACCGATCAGGCGAAAATCACTGGTGCTCTGGGTGATAAGGGCTACCAAGTGTTGGCTTCCACATTAAACAATTACGTATCTCTGGATATTATCAAGATGTCTTAGACTAAGTATTACATTATATAGTAACATGTTCGCATCATAGGAAAGGAGAGGGGAGCAGCCTCCAACCAAAGATGCCTGCTCCCCAAACTATAAACATAGTACTGTATTATCATGTGGAACTGAAGGAATTACAAGCTCAAGGGAAAGCCTACCGCTGGGAACGTCCTAGCCATTGTCCTGGTTGCAATGGTGTTCGGTTGTGGGGCCATGGGTATGTATTGAGATATTTCCAGGGATTCCCGGCTGGGCTTTGGCTCAAGCGCTGGCGTTGTAGCGACTGCGCACAAGTCCATACCCTCAGACCTTTTGGCTGGCAAAGCCGATTACTTCATCCGTTGGCACTCATGAGAGAGGCAATGCTCCATAAGATTCGCCATGGTAGCTTTAGCCATTCATTGGCCAGCCGGCAGGTGCAACAGTATTGGTGGCACAATCTGAAGCGATGGGCCTACATCCAGTCACTCAGCCTTTCCATGGACATCCTCAAAGAACATGTAGCCAAGGATTTTCCCTTGGCAGTGGGTAAAATCTTCACCTCGAGACTCCTGCCATTCCGTGCTGGAAGCAGACCCTACCTACCTTTTGCACTGAACACGTCAGTCCCCTTCATAT
>NZ_JAEKNT010000438.1 GCF_016406725.1 Sphaerochaeta sp. S2
GTGTACTACGGGTGCACACCTGAGGATGCCGAGGCAATTGGATTTCGGGATGATTACATCTATCGGTACATACAGGAGGGATGCAAGGATCAGGAAGTACTCAACCTTACCCAAGCAGAGAGAGAGATGTGCCTGGATCTCTTTGGCGAATATGCAGAAAATGAATCCCAGAGGTATTGATCAGAGCAATTCCTGGTAGTGCTCAATGCCCATGGCAAGAATGTCGTGGATATGTTCGTCATTGAGACGGTAGAGAACATTACGTCCGTCCTTTCTGAAACGCACCAAGCGACGAGCCCTGAGAAGTTTGAGCTGTTGGCTGATGGTACTTTGTTGCATGTTCAGTTCTTCACTGATTGCATTGACGCCTCTCTCCCCCTGCTCAAGCAGAAAGAGGATTTTCAATCGGGTGGGATCTCCGAAGACCTTAAAAAAGTCTGCGATATCGACAATTTCCTCATCCAACGGCAATACAAATTCTTCCATGGGGCATCTCCTGGGATTGATACCTACCAGTATAACCATTACTGATGAGAAAGAAAAGCAAGGAATGCTTGGGTGATATATTTCCAAAACAATCAAACTAGGATACATTTCACCCACCTGCTCAAACAAAATTACACGAAATGACCCCCTAAAGGAGGCTATGAAATGGATATCAAAGAAAAAGCAGCAAAACTGGTCCTCGAGGATAACGAATTCGATCTCACTGTCATCACGGACAACATGGGTGGAAAGTCGATCGACATAACCGCCTTGAGGAAAAGCACGGGATTCATCACGTATGACCCCGGCTTTGTAAATACAGGATCCTGTATGAGCAATATCTGCTTTGTTGATGGGGAGCAGGGAATCCTCCGCTACCGCGGATATGATATTGAGGACCTGGTGGACAACTGTGACTTCGTTGAGGTTGCACATCTCCTGATAAAAGGAGAACTTCCCACACTCGCCCAACGTCACACCTATGCAGATATGCTCAACCGGCACTCACTGCTCCACGTTGATATGAGGAACTTTTTCCGTGACTATCCACAGGAATCCCACCCTATGTCAATTCTCTCTGCAATGGTTGCATCGCTTTCTGCGTTCTATCCTGAATTGGAGGATGCAGACCCGGAAGAGAATGTTGACTTGACGGTCAGCAGACTGCTTTCCAAGATGAGAACCATCGCTGCATTCAGTTATCGGCAAATGAATGGATTGGACTTCGTCGACCCCTCTTACAAGTATTCCTACTGTGAGAACTTCCTGAACATGATGTTCCATACACCGGTAAATGCCTATATTCCTGATCCTTTGCATGCCAGGGCATTGAACATCCTTCTGATCCTCCATGCAGACCACGAGCAGAACTGTTCAACGAGTGCTGTCCGCCTGGTAGGCAGCAGCGAGGCAAATCTTTATGCATCAGTTGCAGCTGGTTGTTGTGCCCTTTGGGGAAGCAAACATGGTGGAGCCAACCAAGCAGTCATGCAGATGTTGTTGAAAATCCATAATGAAGGACTCAGTGTTGAACAGGTAATTGCAATGGCAAAGGACAAGGAGAACCCGTTCAGGCTCTCTGGATTCGGCCACAGGGTATACAAGACCTATGACCCGAGGGCAAGGATTGCAAAACGTCTCAGCCAGCAAGTCTTGGGGGCTGACAGCCAGAGCGATCCACTCCTGCAAATTGCCATGGAACTGGAGCAAGCGGCCTTGAATGATCCTTATTTCATCGAACGCAACCTGTATCCAAATGTAGATTTCTACACGGGGATCATCTTCCATGCCATTGGGATTCCTGAGTCGATGTTCACCGTGCTCTTTGCCATGGGCCGACTCCCTGGATGGATTGCCCACTGGCTTGAATGGAGACACGATCCGTACCAGAAGATTGGTCGGCCTCGACAGGTCTACTCGGGCCCACACGTACGGAAGGTGGTACCGCTTGAGGACCGATAAGGCCCTGATCTTTGATTTCAATGGCACCCTTTTTTGGGATACCGAGTATCATCGGCAAGCATGGGGTGCCATTTCATTGCGCCTGAGGAACAAACCGCTCGCGAAAGAAGAAAGTCACCACCTCAACGGAAGAACCAATGCTGAGACAATTGCCTACCTATTGGGGAGAACCCCCAGCGAGGAAGAGGTCTTTCGTATCAGCAGGGAGAAGGAGGGGATCTATGAAAATATTTGTCTTGACAACCGTCCCCTCAGCCTTGCCCCAGGTGCAATCACTCTCTTCAAACGAGCTAAACAAGCCGGTTTTCAACTTGCTATAGCCACCAGTGCAGGAGAGGACAACATCCGCCGCTATGAGGCATGGTTCTCTCTCAGCAAGTACGTACCCTCCTCCTTGATCATATATGACAATGGAAAGAGAAAAGGAAAGCCTGAGCCAGATATCTACTAGGATACCTGCAAGGCCCTGGGTCTCTAACCAGAGGCATGTACGGTCTTTGAAGATACGAAGGCCGGCATTCTCTCAGCAAGCAGGGCGGGAATTGGGAGCATGTATGCTGTTGGAAGCCCTGGAGCCGACATACAGACAATTCAGGCCATGGAGGGTGTCCATGGCCTGATTACAGATTTTTCTGAATTTTCTCTAGAGCAATGACACCAGATAGGAACCGAACTCCTTGGTTCCCAACCTTGTACACGCCTTGCCTTCAGCTTCCATCAAGCGAGCAAAATCAGAGGTAACCATCCCTTCACTGATCGCCTTCTGGACAACACCGGTAACCAGCTCGGCAGCTTCATCCCATCCAAGGTAGGAGAGCATCATCTGGGCTGAGAGTACCAGGGAAAGAGGGTTCACAATATTCTTTCCAGCAATATCAGGGGCAGTCCCATGGGTTGCTTCAAAGATTGCAAAGCCGCTCTCATAGTTGATGTTAGCCCCAGGGGCAATACCGATACCACCAACCTCAGCTGCCAAGGCATCCGATACATAATCCCCATTGAGATTGAGCGTGGCAATGACATCATAGGCTTCAGGCTTGAGCAGGATATTCTGCAGGAAGGCATCGCAGATACAGTCCTGGATGACCAGCGGCTCTTGGCCTTCCCGATCAATCTTCACATTTCCATGCTCGTCCTCAATTGCACCAAATTCGCGTTTTGCAAGTTCATAGCCCCACTTCCTGAATCCACCTTCAGTGAATTTCATGATATTCCCCTTGTGCACCAACGTGACATTGCGTCGGCTGTGCTCCAATGCGTAGGAAATAGCACTACGAATCAGACGTTCGCTTCCTTCAACAGAAACCGGCTTGATGCCAAGTGCGCTGGTCTCAGGGAATCGAATCTTGCTCACCTGCATCTCTTCTTTGAGGAATGCAATGACTTTCCTAACCTCTTCACTACCCGACTCCCATTCGATGCCGGCATAGATGTCTTCCGTATTCTCACGAAAAACAACCATGTCAACATTCTCCGGGTGTCTGACAGGGGAAGGAACTCCCTGGTAATAGGTAACCGGACGGAGACAGACATACAAATCAAGGGTCTGACGGAGGGTTACATTCAAGGAACGGATTCCCTTCCCAACAGGAGTGGTCAAGGGTCCCTTGATAGCCACCTTGTACTGCTTGATTGCCTCAAGGGTCTCCTCGGGAAGGTAGTTACCGGTTAGGTCCTTTGCCTTTCCTCCTGCAAGTATCTCCTTCCAGGTTATCTGCTTGGTATCTCCATAGGCTTTTTTGACTGCCGCTTCAACCACATTCTTCATAACCGAGGAGATCTCCTGACCTACCCCATCTCCCTCGATGTAAGGGATGATGACACTGTCAGGCACCACCAGGGCTCCATCTTCCATGCGTATTGCCATTTCCATCAAGCTTTCTCCTTAAGAATATTCAACAGACCACCACCAATGAGCATCGCTCTTTGGCCATCGGTGATATCACAGCGGAGGGTTATCTCCCTGCTCTTGGTCTTGTTCTTCAAGACAACCGTCTCACCCTTGATCTGCTCTGAGATGTTCTCGATCACCAGTTCATCGTTCTGGTCGAAACGCGAGTAGTCATCTTCATTTATGAATGTAAGGGGAACGATACCGAAGTTACAAAGATTGTTCTGGTGGATTCGCTCAATGGAAACAGCGATAACCGCTTTCACCCCGAGGTACATCGGACAGATTGCCGCATGTTCCCGGCTTGATCCCTGGCCATAAGAGGCACCGGCTACGATGAAGTTGTCCTTGCCCCGGTCCTGATTCTCTGTACAGCGTTCACTGAAATGCTCATCAACCGGCTCAAAGACAAACTTGGAGTACACGGGGATATTTGAGCGGTACTTGAGCCTGGCTCCAGCAGGCATGATATGGTCGGTGGTGATCTTGTCCCCTACCTTGATCGTCACATACCCGTCCAGATTCTCCTTGAGCGGGGTGTTCTTTGGTGGGTCACCAATATTGGGCCCCCGGAAGATCTCAACATTACTGCCATCCTCGGGGGGGAAGATGAACATGGAGTCATCGATCAGGAACTGTTCAGGTTGGACTACCTTGGGGAAGGCAATGCCATGGGAAGAGAGAGGATCGGTGAACTGCCCGCTTATTGCACCAAGGGCAGCTGTTTCAGGACTGACCAGATAGACCTGGCCACTCTTGGTTCCGCTACGACCTTCAAAGTTTCGGTTGCTGGTCCTGAGTGAGACCCCATCGGTTCCGGGACTCTGATGGTTTCCGATACAGAACCCACAGGCACTTTCCAGAATGCGGGCACCACTGGCGATCATCTTGGCCAACGAACCATCCTTGCTGAGCATCAGGAGTACCTCACGGCTTCCCGGGGCAATTCCAAGGCTTACATGTTCTGCGACGGTATGCCCATCAAGGATGTCTGCAACTTTTTTCATGTCTGCATAGCTGGAGTTTGTGCAGGAACCGATAAGGACTTGCTCAACCCGTTTTCCAGCAAGCGATGCTACTGTAGCAATATTCCCGGGTGAGTGAGGACATGCTACCTTGGGCTCCAAGGCCGAGAGATCGATTTCAAACAGGTCATCATAGACTGCACCCTCATCAGCACTGAGTGCAATCCAGTCATCTTCCCTTCCCTGTGCCTTCAGGAATGCGCGTGTTTTCTCATCCGAGGGGAAGATACTCGTGGTGACGCCACATTCGGCCCCCATGTTGCAAATGGTAGAACGTTCAGGGACTTCCAGTGTCTGGACACCTACACCGGTATATTCAAAGATACAGTTCACATTACCTTTCACCCCGAAGCGTTCAAGAACGGTCAGGATGACATCTTTCGCAGAGACCCAAGGACGGAGTTTCCCATGGAGACGGATTTCTATGACTTTCGGGCTGATCAAGTGAAAAGGTTGGCCGGCCATGGCAACCGCCACATCGAGCCCACCGGCTCCGATTGCTATCATACCGATACCACCACCGGTTGGGGTATGGCTATCACTGCCAAGCAGGGTTTTTCCAGGCTTGCCAAATCTCTCCAGATGCACTTGATGGCAGATTCCATTTCCTGGGCGAGAGAATACTACACCCTTGGCAGCGGCAACGGTCTGCAGGTAGTGATGGTCATCTGCGTTCTCGAATCCTACTTGGATGGTATTATGATCAACATAGCTTACAGCCAACTCGTTCTGGACACGATCCAAACCCATTGCCTCGAATTGCAGGTAGGCCATGGTACCGGTGGCATCCTGTGTGAGCGTCTGGTCAATATGGATCCCGATTGGGTTTCCCGTTCCCAGTGTTCCCTCTTCCAGATGGGAAGCTAGAATTTTTTCAGTCAAGGTCTTGCTCATAGTGGGCTCCTTTTGGCGTCTTTGATATCTATTGTATACGAACTCTAGGTTGTGTGTAAAACTACTTTCCCGTAATCCTGTTCCTTTCAATAAAGAAGGCAACAAGCAATTCAACCATCACGAGGATGATGGCGGTAGTTCCAATGACAAGCAATACCTTGGAGAAAGAGAGTTGCTCGTACACACTTCCTCCCACAACTTCCCCCAGGATGGTTCCTACGGTCAGAAAGACCTCATGGATGATCATTCTCCCCGATCGATTCACACTGCCACTTGCCCCGTGGAACATACTCTGGTCATAGGCGAATGCAAACAGTATTCCGAACAACAGGAAGAAGAGTGCAAAGGGAAGCGGAGAGGAGAAGCCCATGGCAACAAGGGAGAGCACTCCAAAGAGCAGTTGCACCAGGAAAATATATCGCTTCTTGAAGTGCCAGAACTCCAACTTTCCCAGTACCAGAAAACTAAGACAGGTTGCTACTCCACGTACAAGCAAGAGTAAGCCGGTCTGGCTTTCACTGATCTTCAGCACATCCTGTGCATAGAGAGGGAAGATGGTAAGGATGACACTCATACCGCTGTACAGGGATATGATGCCAACCCAGGCGTAGAAGCGAAGAGGCGTGCTCGCATCCTCCCTGCCATTCTCCTTGTTGTCGGCATGTTCACTCTGTACTGCCCTGATCCCAGGTACCAGTGCACTGGTTATTACAAGGAGAAGAAATACCAGAAAGAACATGAGGATGGCAACATAAAAAGGTGTGGTGGTGGAAACCTCAACGAGGATACCGGCAATATAGCTGGAGACACCGACCCCGAAAGACCAGGAGAAGTTGAAGGCATTGGTGACATGATTGAGTTGCGCCCCCTCCTTTCCCCTTGAGAACCATCCCTCTATTTGTGGCCACAGAAGACTCATGAAAGCCCCATAGAACACCAAAGCAAGGTATGCGATGGAGAGTTTCTTTGTGGAGACAAAGAGCAAGACTGCAATTGCCATCCCAACCAGAGAGGTCTCCACAAGGTGGCGTGGGCGGAAATGGACAGTGAACTTACCCCCAAGCAGGCAAAAGACCAAGTACGTCGCAGTGGTAATGGAGGCGGCAACCCCGATCTGGTCCGCACCAAGGGAGAAGGCTCTTCGAAGATGGTATACGAGTGCCAGATTGACCATTGCAATGGAGAGTTGGCCGAAGAATGAGGCAATATTCAGCACCCAGAATTGAATGGCATCACTTTTTTGCTGTGAAACGTACATGACTGCTCCAAGGATAATGTTGAGTGCAACTCTAGAACAAGATAGAATCTTGCGCAAGCAGGGGAAAAAAGTTACTCTATTGGGCATGAACAATGCCTTGTTGGAAAATGCCCCATTTATTTCGGCGGCTCTTGCTTTCTTTATTGCACAATTCCTGAAACCTTTCATCAATGTACTCTTTGAGAGGAAGTTTGTCTGGTCCATGCTCTTCAGCACCGGAGGAATGCCTTCAAGCCACGCCGCTGGTGTTATTGCTCTTACCACCTCAATTGCATTCACAGAAGGTATCGGTACGGTAGATTTTGCCATGGCAGCTACATTTGCTGCAATTGTCATTCATGATGCAATGGGCATTAGAAGGGCAGCAGGGAAGCAAGCAGAGGTTATCAACGAGTGGAGCAGACTTCTCAGTGAAATCCATCGAGAAGGCCAGTTCACTCCCGAGAATCTGAAAACCATGCTTGGACACTCCTTCAGCCAGGTGCTGGGAGGCATCTTGCTCGGACTTATCATTGGATTGAGTGCAACC
>NZ_JAEKNT010000439.1 GCF_016406725.1 Sphaerochaeta sp. S2
CTCTGAGGTGGTGTATGCGTCCAAAACACGCTCGACATTTTCCCTGGTTGCTCTATCTGGCACCAGCATTGCTTGTGTATACCGTCTTTATGGCCTTTCCACTCATTGACTCATTGCGTTTGAGTTTGTTCAGTGGAAACAGCCAAGCAACCAGAATCTTCGTGGGTCTGGATAATTTCAAACGACTTTTCACTGACCCAGAAATCTCGACACGGTATTGGGGAGCTTTCTTCAATACCTGGAAATTCTTTTTTGTGCATCTCATTGTCCAGAATGGTCTGGGTATCTTTTTTGCCGTTCTGCTTACCCATGAAACCATGAAGGGAAGACATATATACCAGACCATTATCTTTATTCCCACGACGTTCGCTGTTCTTATTACCGGCTATCTTTGGAAACTGATGCTCAACCCTGTATGGGCAGGCGATTTTCTTGTTTCCATCGGATTACCGTTTCTCAAACACCCCTATTTAGGCGACACCAATACAGCTCTCTGGGCTGTCTCTCTTGTCTCTTGCTGGCAATGGCTTGGTATCCCTACCATGATGTTTGTTGCAGCATTGAGAAATATCAGTACCGAATTGCTTGAGGCAGCACGACTTGAAGGAGCTGACAATGGAAAAACCTTCTGGTACATCAAGCTACCCCTTATCAAACCGGTCGTTGGAATCATCGCAGTGCTTACATTTGTGAACAACTTCAATGCATTTGACATCGTCTTCGCTATGGAGAACGTGAATGGAGCACCAGAGTACTCCACCGATCTTATTGGAACACTTTTCTACCGGTATGGTATTGCAGGTCAACATCCAATCGGAATTCCTGATGCAGGGCTGGGAGCTGCCATTGCAACCATCACCTTCCTCCTGCTTCTGGTATTGGTTATTCCAACCCTGAAAAATACACAGAGGAGTGCCTAGCATGAGTGGATCGTTACGAAAAGAAAACAGGCATGTACTCTCCCATATTGTGTTGCTGACATGGACCTTTATTGTGCTTTTCCCTTTATGGACATTGGTGATCAATTCATTCAAGACAAGATTGACCATCTATGAGAACCCTTTTTGGATACCAAAGACATGGAATTTCTCCAACTACACCACGGTTATTCGTGATGGTGATTTCTTTACTTATTTCAAGAACAGTTTCCTTGTTGTCACTATCTCTCTTGTGCTGGTAACCCTGCTTGCAAGTCTCGCCGGCTATGCATTGGCACGCTACAAGAGCCGTATTGCGAAGGTTATCTATTTCTTTTTTATTGCAGGGATGATGATTCCCATCAAGATAGCCTCAATAAAATTGCTGGAAATTGTAAGAACTCTTGGTCTACTCAACGCCATCTATGCACTTCCCCCAATCTATGTAGCCATGGGACTTCCGGTTGGGGTATTCATTCTTACCACATTCATCAAGGAATTGCCTGAGGATCTCTATGAGGCAGCAATCATTGATGGTGCTACCAGTGGAAAAATCTATACCATGGTTATTCTTCCCCTGATCCGCCCTGCCCTTGCCACAACGGCAATCTACAACCTTATCCCATTCTGGAACGACCTATGGTTTCCTCTGATCTTCATCAATGATGAACAGCACAAGACATTGCTACTTGGAGTGACTCGTCTCTTTGGACAATACCAGACTGACTGGTCAAAGGTGCTGGCAGTGCTTACTCTCTCTGCAATCCCAGTCCTTGTTCTCTATCTTGCGATGAGCACTCAGTTCATTAAAGGGGTTACTGCAGGCTCCGTAAAGGGGTGACAGACTCACTATCTTGGGGTAGAATCAGAGGCCATTACTGAGGAGAAATAGCTACATGAATAAAATCGTATTACACGCAACCGACCTTGATGGATATCTCAAGGACTCGGACAAGGATAAAATCGCCCATGTTGATGAGTTGTACAAACAGTCACTCCTTCATTGTTCCGTGCTCGAAACAGCAAGCGATGTGGGAAGGCTTGAAGAATCTCGCAAAGGGTTGGTTGAGAGTGCCAAGGAGATTGGACGGTATCTCAAGGATGTCTGTGCAGAGGAACCTTCCATTCACGTCTACTCATTCGAGACCCCTCAGGAACAGCATGGACAGGCAAGCCGATTGATTGCAAAACTTCGCGATCCCAGTACCGGGCATGAGGAATTTCTCTACTATATCCAACGTGCATACGAGATGCTTTTCTCCCACGTATTTGCTGATGCTGCACTGCCTACCAAACGATCGATCATCACCAAGACACCGGTCACCAGCCCGGTCAGGAACTATGCGGTACACAGAATCCCAGATGTTGACTCCTTGATCAAGAACAGTGTCATGTGCGTTATGCTGCGAGGTGCGCTGCTTCCCAGCATGATTCTCAGCAAGGAGATCCAGGAATACTCCACTGATAAGTTTGTCACCCCTTTTGCCTTGTTCAAGATCAAGCGGGACGACTCAAAGAAAGAGGCAAATATGGATTACATTCTTGATCTGGATAAATCCTATTTTGATCTCGAATCACTTGACGGGAAGGACCTGATTTTTGCCGATCCCATGAATGCAACCGGAGGGAGTCTGGTTACCATTGTGAAATACCTGAAGGATAACGGGGTAAAGCCCAAGTCAGTCAAGTTCATCAATGTCATCAGTGCACTCAAGGGTTCACTGCGAATCGCCCGTGCCATTGAAGGAGCGGAAGTCTATACGCTCTGGATGGATCCGGTACTCAACGATGCAGCATATATTCTCCCTGGATTGGGAGATGCCGGTGACCGACTCAATGGGATGGATAACAGTGATACTCCAAGGAATATCATCCAGCTTATTGCTGATTACGGTTCTGCCATCACCAATCTCTATCGAGCACAGGTGAGGGAAATTGAACAGACAGTTTTGGAGCGCTGATGTACAGGAAACTGACTGTCTTACTGTTGTCCGGTTTGTTTCTCCTCTTCTCCTGTACTACTACAGGTAGCGGAAAACAGGCCGGCTTGGTAGCAGAAAAGGCAAGTCAGCTTTTCCAGGATCAGGAGTATGCGGCTTCTGCGCAGTTGTACAAGGAAGCGGTACTCCTCGACCCTAGTCAGGCCTCCTACCAATACAACGAGCAGTTGGCTCTCTTTCATCTTGGTGAGTTCATACAGGTAGTTGAAAAGAGCAATGTTTCATTCCAGCACTTCCCTACCCATCTCTCGTTTCTTTTCCTCCAAGCCAAGGCATTGGCAGGGCAAAGCCAGTACGAGCAAGCCTTGCGTGTGTACCAAAGCATTTTCTCCTTGAATCCGACGCTCTATGCAGAAAAGCTCGAGGTAGCTACACAAGCTGCAAACTGGGGTTTCAAGGAACAGGCAAAAACACTTGCCCTCTCTTTGGTGCAGGACCACCAGAAGGAGAAGGATGCATTTACCTTACTCGCTTCAATCGAAGGAGAAGGGAGTTGGTATGATTCCATGGCCCAGTATCTTACGAAGGGAGACGCAACACAATCCCAAGAACTGCTCCCAGGAGAATCCAGTACAGTGGATGAATCTTCTTCAGACGAAGCACAAGGAAAACCAGAGCAAGATAGAGAATCGTCTCCTTGATCCGGATACTTCCTCCATCCAGCAAAGTAGTTCCAAACAATTTCAAGCCAGCGTAGCTGATAAGGCCTACAACGGCAGCCCTCAATCCATAGAGACCATCTTTCACATACGGATTCTTGTCAAATTGGCCAAGAAAGCGTGCGATGAAAATGATGATGATCAGCGATGGGGTTATCTCCCCCAATGTTGCCACCAAGCCGCCCAAGGGACCTGCTGCCTGATAACCGGCGAACGTTGCCATGTTTATGCCGATTGGCCCTGGTGTTGATTCACTGATGGCGATCATATCGGCAATATCGCTTGAGGTGATCCAGTGGCCATGGGTCTCGGCAAGTGTGTAAAGGAATGGCAGGGTTGCAAGCCCACCCCCAATTGCGAAGAGTCCTATCTTGAAAAACTCCCAGTAGAGCTCCAAATAGATCATGCTTTCCTCCGCTTGATTCTCTGTACGGCTAGTCCATAGAGGATTGCAAAGGGAACAACAACCAGTGGAGAGAGGGAGAATGCCAGTGTCAGAGATACTGTTGCTAGGTAGAGCAATACGGTTGGAAGATCAATAAGGCTTTTCTTGGAGAGTGTTATCACCGATTGGGTGATGAGTGCACACACTGCTACACGTATACCGCCAAATGCACGTTGGACCCATTGATTGTCCTGTACCTGCAACAGAATGGTTGCCAGCATGGTAATAATAACCAGAGAGGGGGTAACTTCTCCCAAGGTTGCTGCAATGGCACCGGGAATACCACGCTTACGGTAACCGATCATGGTGGCCGTATTCACTGCAATGATGCCGGGACTACATTGCCCAATTGCATAGATATCCAAGACCTCTTCCTCAGTCACCCAATGGTGGATATCTATGACTTCCCGCTGGAGCATGGGAAGCATGGCATACCCACCTCCAAAGGTAAGTCCACCGATCTTCAGGAATGTGAGATAGAGTTGCCAGATTGATGCCTCTCTTTTTTTCATACTCCGTTTTCCATTGCCTGTCTTACCAGCTGGTCACACCGTTCATTGTCTGCAATACCGGCATGTCCTTTTACCCAGTTCCACTGAACCGGCAACTGCTCATTGAGTGCATCAAGTGCAACCCAGTACTCTTTATTCTTGACTGGGCTCTTGCTTGCGGTTCGCCATCCATTGACTTTCCACTTCTTGATCCAGCTGGTTATGCCGTTTTTCACATACTGGCTGTCTGTATTGATGACAATCCGTCCAGGATTATACTGCTTGCATGCCTGTAAAGCTTCAATAACAGCCCTTAGTTCCATTCGGTTGTTTGTGGTGGCAGCCTCAAAACCACTTGCTTCCTTCTCAAATTTCCCGTTATCAGCCCTGAGTACAAAAGCCCACCCACCGGGGCCAGGATTCCCAAGACACCCACCATCTGTATAGATCTCTATTTCTGCATGATTCATAGACCGGATAGTAATATAGCTGGCCCCTCCGGTCAACTACACGAATGGAAAACAGGCGGGAAAGAACTCATGAAAAATATGGAAATCTTGGACTGCACTACAGTACAGTTAAATTATCAAGCAGAGAAGGAGCAGTGCGTACAACGTCATTCAAATGCAATCTATCTCATTATTCTCATCATACTGCTCATTACCCTGGGAACCGTTGGGTACATGGTTCTCCTTGATGTTGCATTCGTCGATGCACTGTATATGACCGTTATCACCGTATCCACTGTAGGTTTCAGGGAAATTGAGAATCTTGATGCTGCAGGCAAACTTTTCACCATCGTTATCATCATAAGTGGACTGGGTTTGGTCGCCTACGCTTTTTCACAGCTGGCTGCATTCTTGGCTGAGGGCGAGTTCAGACGGATTCTACTCAATAGACGTGTGCAAAGGAGACTTCAGAACATGAAGAACCATTATATTATTTGTGGGGCTGGACAGACGAGCGTCAGCCTATTCGAGCAGTTCAAACGAAGTCACGCAGAATTTATCATCATCGAGAAGGATCCTATACGCTTCGAAGAGCTTCATAATTAGGGTTTTTCTGTGATTCATGGTGATGCAACAGATGAAGACATATTGATGTAGGCAGGGATCAAGGAGGCAAAAGGCCTGGTTTCCACCTTAGGCAATGATGCTGAGAATGTGTTTACCGTACTCACCGCCAGAGAGATAAACAAGAATTTGCAAATAGTTGCCCGCGCCATTGAACCTTCTGCTGCACAGAAACTCAGGAAGGCTGGTGCGGACAGTACCATCAACCCGAATGAATTGGGAGGGAACCGCATGGCGGTCCTTATACTCCGTCCACAGATCATCTCTTTCCTTGATGCCATCACCCGTATTGGGGAAGATACACTTGACCTGGGAGAAATTGAAGTAACAAAATCCTCACCCTTGGCTGGTAAAAACTTGCTTGAGGTCCGTATTCCGGAAAAAACAGGATTGATCGTTCTTGCCACAAAAGAGAGTGATGGGTCCACTACTTACAACCCCAGTTCAAGCACTGTGTTGCATGAAGGGTTGAGTATGCTGGTACTTGGCAGGCAAGAACAGATTCTCAAACTTCAGCGGATGGTCTCTCCAGGCGGCAATTGATTGATACAAATCACTCCTCTTATTCCAAAGTCAAAGATCATAAGCCCCTATGGCAAGGCTTGACAGCCCCTGCCCTACTTCGTAGGATAGATTGTCCATGCCAAGGGAAAGGGGTAGAAGCCCCTGCGGTCCCGCCACTGTAGAGGCTGGGAATCTGCACCAAGACACTGTCAAGAAACGGGAAGTCGCAGATTCTGAGCATGCCTGAGCCAGGAGACCTGACATGGATAAATTCCGACGGCCTACGGAGTATAGGTCAGGGTATGTTACATGCCCGTGCAAAGGGGCGTTATGCACAATCGAACAGCTAAACACTATCTCCTATTCATTGCTTCTTTTTTGCTTCTGACATTCTCCCGTATTGGAGCACAACCAGTACTTGAGATCGGGACCCAGAAGCAGGCTGAGGAAATCCGAATTGTAAGTCTTTCCCCAAACGTCACCGAGACACTCCATGCACTGGATGCAGGGTCTTACTTGGTTGGAAGAAGCGACTACTGCAACTACCCTGAAGAGGTCGTGGAGTTGCCGTCGGTAGGAACCTTGTACAATCCAAGCCTCGAAACCTTGCTTTCTCTTGAGCCTACCGTGGTTATCAGCAGTGCATTTGTATCTGATGATTTTCTAGCCTCTGTGGAGAAAGCTGGTATTGAAGTAGTCCAGCTTGAAACACAGCAAACCTTTCAAGGCACGTATGAGTTGATAAGGAAAATAGCCGAGGTGGTGGGAAAGCAGAGTGAGGCTGAACTTATCATCCTTTCCATGCAGAATACCGTGCGGGAAGTTGTGAACACCTACCAGAACAAGAGTAAGCCCTCTGTGTACATGGTCATAGACTTTGGGGGCTTCGATGCTACCGCTACCGGCGATACCTTCCTTGGGGAGATGATAGAACTCGCCGGGGCAACAAATGTGGCAAAGAGTGCCAAGAACTGGACATTCAGCAAGGAACTTCTGATGGTAGCCGATCCTGAGATTCTCCTGCTCAATCCCCGCTGGGGAGAAAGCGCAGAAGCAACAATTCAGGAATTTACCACCACAAAGCCTTACAGCGATCTGAATGGGAAAATCATAAGCTTTGATGCAGATTCCACCAGCAGGCAAGGACCAAGAAGTGCTGATGCTTTGAAAGCTCTTGCTGAGTTGATCCATCAGGAAACGAACGAATGAAAAAAGGGCTGTCTGCAACACTTGCGCTCAGCAGTGTGCTTTTGATGTTGCTCTCCCTTACCTTGGGCCCTTCCAACATTTCGCTTGCGAACACAATCGCAGTACTCACAGGTGGAGAGACTGGGGGGAACCAGGCATATAT
>NZ_JAEKNT010000440.1 GCF_016406725.1 Sphaerochaeta sp. S2
CGCATTTACCTTACTACTTAAAAGAAGGTATGGAATACATATTACCTGGAGGAACTAATTTAGCAGCCTTCATTTATGATAAGTTGTATGGTGAGTTTTATACACACCTGATTTTATGGATCAGAAATTTTTTGATGGGTGAACCACAATTCTATTACGATTTATACTATAAGATATTTATCATTTATATCATTTCAGCAATCATGATTGTTGTTTTAAGACTGTTAGAAAAGAGAATCGATTGGAAGTTTTTCTTATTTGCGGGTTTATACTTCATCATAGCATGGTTTATCTATGTATCTAGCATAAGAGGTTATTTTGCAATTTATTTTATTGGTCTGACAGTTTATAAACAGTTTCATATTTATGAAAATCTGGTTGAAAACGCCAAGGATCTAGGTGAAGGTACTCGATATTACAATTATACTTCTGCTATCATGGTAGGGGCTATTATAATGGTATCGGTATTGTTTGTAACAAATATCATCTTTATATTCTTACCAATTGAGTCATTGAACAATAAAGTGCATCAGGTTGTACCTAGCATTTCTTCCATTCGTTCGGATTTTAAAACGATACCGAGTTCAAGGGTCTTTAATTTTTCATCCACCATGTATTCGCCCAATGATTATTTGGGTGGCCCTATTTTAGAACGGGACTACTCCGTAATCATGAGAGTAAAAAGTAACGAGGGCTCTCTGTATTTAAGAGGACGTGCAAAGAACGTTTATGATGGAACCAGTTGGACATCTGACTTTGAGACGTATAGAAACAATATCAACAACAATCCTGAATCAGTTATTCCAAGTGAACATTTGGAAGAGATAACATTATATCCGGAGACCTTAAAGACTAGAACTATTTTTTCTCCGTATAAGTATTACAGCAGTAGTTTTATGAAGAAACAGATTTTTGGTAATGAGGATGATATTGTATACAGAAAGTCTCGTACAAATATCAGTTTGGAAAGGTACTCTGTGCAATATATCAAGCCGGAGTTTGTACATCTCTATGATCCGTTTGATGAATCCTTGGTTGAAAACTATCTTCAGTTGCCTGAAGAAGGACTGACCAATACAATTGCATTAACAAAGCGAGTGACAACAGATCTTGAAGATCCATACGAGATTATGAAAACTTTAGAACGTTACTTAAGAGATAACTATCGGTATACCCTAAACACCAGAGAAGTGAATACAAATTTGGATTTCGTGGAACACTTCTTATTTGAAGAGCAAAAAGGCTACTGTACTTATTTTGCCACCTCTTTAGCTGTGATGGGACGTATTGCAGG
>NZ_JAEKNT010000441.1 GCF_016406725.1 Sphaerochaeta sp. S2
CTTTTTTGCATCACTGAAAAAACAGGTAAAGCTTCAGGACCTGAACCCTCCCCGCTTGGTATACACCATCCAGTTTTCAGAAGAATCCGATTTCATTGAAATCTCCAATGACAAGGAACAGGTACGCTATCAATGGAAGGATGTCTATCACGCATATTACGAAAAGGATGCTATATATCTCTTTATTACGAAAGACAGGGCATTCCTGCTCCCCCTGTCATTACTCGAAAACAGTGAAGAAGCTTGGAGCATCATTGAGGGAAAGCTCGACAACGAGCGATGTACCAGAAAGCAGTAACAAGGAATACTCCTCAATATGCCTGATAGATCGATCTGAAATTAATGGTTGACAAATCAACTATTTTCTTTACTATATCCATATATGAACACCAGTCTTGGCCGCTTGATCGCCATCCTCCACAGAAACAAGCAGATGTATCTCAATGCCCGCTTGAAGGCCTATGGGATAACCAGCGCTGAGGTGGGAATCCTCATGAGCCTCTATCGTAAAGAAGGAAGGACACAGGAGGAACTATCCCAGTGGCTTCATATCGATAAGGCGGCAACCACACGTACGGTGCATACCCTCGAAGAGAAGGGAATCATCATACGAAAGCATGATGACAGGGATAGGCGATGCAACCGCATCTATCTCACCGAGAAAGGAAAAGCACTGGAATCTTCAGTGGTTCCTGTGGTCCGTGGCTGGAGTGAACACATCAGTAAACTTGCTGGCGAAGATACCTACAACAGGCTTTGTAGTGATCTGGAATCCATCTTTACAGCACTGAAAGAGGAGCCGGCACAATGAGAACCACCACCCTCGAAAAAGAGAACCCTCTTGGCACTGAACCAATCTTCAAGCTGTTGGTCCGCTTCAGTGTTCCAGCCATCGTAGGGATGATGGTCAATGCACTCTACAACATTGTTGATAGGATCTACATAGGGAACAGCCCATCCCTCGGGGCTGATGGTATTGCCGGTATTACTATTGTCTTTCCAATCATGATCATCCTGATGGCAATGGGCGTACTGTTTGGAATTGGGGGAGCAACACTCTTCTCCATTCGCCTTGGACAAAAAGAACAAGACCAAGCACAGGAAGTGATGGGAAATGCTTTCTTCCTGCTTATTGGCAGCGGACTCACCTTTTTGGTACTCGGGCAGATCTTTCTTACCGATATTCTTATTCTCTTTGGAGCAAGTGACCAGGTACTTCCCTACGCAACCAGCTACATGCGCATCATTTTCTTTGGAGCTTTGTTCCAGGTAACCAATATGGGAATGAACAACTTCATTCGCGCTGATGGAAACCCAAAGATTGCCATGCTCTCCATGTTCCTTGGTGCCGGTACCAATATTGTACTCGATCCCATTTTCATCTATGCCTTGGATTGGGGTATGGCAGGGGCTGCATTCGCTACGGTGATCAGCCAGATGGTTTCTTTTACCTGGGTACTCTCCTACTTCCTGGGAAAGCGTAGCAGGGTGAAGTTAAAACTAAGCACCATCCGTCCCCGCCGTCACAATACCCTCTTGATCATAAGCCTCGGATTACCCGGTTTTGTACTCCAGATAACCAACAGTCTCCTGAACATCATCCTCAATAAATCCCTATTGCAGTATGGAGGGGACCTTGGTATCTCAGCAATGGGAATCGTCAACAGCCTGCACACTCTGCTTATCATGCCGGTTATCGGCATCAAGCAAGGAGTACAGCCTCTGATCAGTTTCAATTTCGGGGCAAAGAAGTATGACCGGGTTAAGGAAGCCACCAAGCTTGGTATTATCAGCTCCACCGCTGTGATCATGATAGGATACCTAGCTACAAGATTCTTCCCAACTACCATGGTGGCAATGTTCAACCGTGACCCTGCACTGCTCGAGCTCGGGACCTTTGCCCTGACACGTTGGTTCCTCCTCACCCCACTGGTAGGGTTTCAGATTATCGCAGGAAACTTTTTCCAAGCAATTGGCAAGAGTAGGATTGCACTCCTGCTCACCCTTTCGAGGCAGGGGTTCTTCCTCATTCCTTCCATCCTGCTCTTCTCACACTTCTTTGGATTACAGGGAATCCTCTATTCAGCACCGATTTCCGATCTGCTCTCTTCCCTGCTGACCGCCATCTTCTTCATTCCCGGTATCCGAGACCTTGAGAAGAATGCACGTGCCATTTAGCGGAAGCTCTGGGTCTTGGTGAAAACCTCAAGAAGCGGTTGCCACCACTCCTTTCCCCCACTGACTTCCCCGATACCACGAATCTTTTTCAACCGGTATCGTACCAGGTGCTCAGGCGGTTTGCTGCAGAGGTTGTCAAGGTCACGAATAATGGTTTCCTTGATCAACTGGGCCGTTTCCTCCGGGCTCTTCTCCTCAATGATGTCATGGATGACCCCGAACTCCTTCAGATGTCGGCTGGTCATCTTCATGGCTTCAGCTGCCTCCTTGGCTTTCGATGGGTCGCGAAGCAGGATGGAAGCGAATCCTTCAGGGGTAATGACTGAATAGACTGCATTCTCCAGCATATAGAGCTTATCCCCGATGCCGATACCCAAGGCTCCTCCACTACCACCTTCTCCAATGATAAAACAGAGCACTGGGGTCTTGAGTGTTGAGAACACCTTCAGGTTCTGGGCGATTGCCTCCCCTATTCCCCTCTCCTCACTCCCAAGTCCGGGATATGCTCCAGGGGTGTCAATAAAACAGACCACGGGACGGCCGAATTTCTCTGCCTGCTTGGCAAGACGCAACGCCTTTCGATAGCCTTCAGGATTACTCATTCCATAGTTGCAGGAAACATTCTCCCTGAAATTGGCACCCTTTCGGTTTCCAATGACAGTAACTGCCCTGCCACCCACCATTCCAATACCACCGATCATTGCAGGATCATCACCATAGGTTCGGTCCCCGTGCAGCTCCATGAACTGGTCACAGATCATATTGATGAAGGCCTTTGCTCCGGTTCTTCCGCTCTGTCGGGAGAGAAGCACACAATCCCATGATGATTTTGCCTCACAAGTCTGGCTGGTGCTGAGAATGGATTCAATATGTTCTACCGTCTCTTGCAGTACGGGTTTTTTCTTGTCTGCCATGGATTAGGCCCTCCTTGTGTGGGTTTCGATCAGGAAGGAGAGGGTCTCTCTCAGCTTCTTGCGCTCAACAATGGAATCGATGAAACCTTTCTCAAGCTGGAACTCTGAGCGCTGGAAACCTTCAGGGAGCTTCTCACCAATGGTTCCCTCGATTACTCTCGGTCCGGCAAATCCAATAATTGCCTCGGGTTCTGCGAGTATGACGTCCCCAAGCATAGCAAAGGAGGCTGTCACCCCACCGGTGGTGGGATTGGTCAAGACAAGAAAGAGTGGGGTCCGGGTTTCTTCCAAGAGTGCGGCAGCACTGGCTGTCTTTGCCATCTGCATCAAGCTGAAGATTCCTTCCTGCATCCTGGCACCACCACTGGCAGTAAACAGGACTACAGGGTCTCCAGTGAGAGCTCCCTCGATCATGGCCTGGGTGATTTTCTCGCCCACTACAGAACCCATGCTGCCTCCCATGAAAGCGAAGGACATGATACCGACAACCACGGGTTTTCCCTCAACCGTGCAACGACCGATGGTGGCAGCATCACTCAGCGAGGATTTCTTTTGATTCTCTTTCAGCTTCTCCTCATACCCTGCAAGGGAGATGGGGTTCATCGACTGCATTCCACTACTCATCTCCTTGAATGATCCTTCATCTGCAAAGAGTGAGAGGCGTTCTTGTACAGTAAGCGGAAAATGAAAATTACAATATGGGCAGATCTTATGCTCCCCTACCTGTACATCTTTCTGGCACTGGGGGCATCGTTTCAAAACTTCGTTTGACATCGGTTATTTCTCCTGTTCACAAACCTTCTGGTAGAGGTCGGTTGTGAAACGACCACTCCTGAACTGTTTGGAGGCGATGAGGCGTTTTTGCTCTTCCAGATTGGTGGTCACCCCTTGGATATTCACTTCCTCCAAGGCCCTGAGCATTACGGCTATACCCTGGTCCCTGTCAGGAGCCCAGATGATGATCTTCGCCACCATTGAGTCGTAATAAGGACTGAGAATGGATCCGGCCTCAAGATGGGAGTCCACACGTACAAAAGGGCCTGAAGGTAGTTGAAGCGTAGTAATAACCCCGGCAGAGAGTGCATTGATCCTGCACTCAAGGGCATACCCAGAGAGACGGATATCTTTTTGCTTAAAGGGAAGCTTATTCCCCTGTGCTATCCTGATCTGTGCCTGTACCAGATCAAGGGAACTTACCAGTTCACTTACCGGATGTTCGACCTGTAGGCGTGCATTCACTTCCATGAAGTAGTATGCTTCCCCCTCAACGAGGAACTCCACGGTTCCAGCGCCTCGGTAGCCCAACTCCTTGAAGAGTCTCACTGAGTCATTGCACATTGCCTTTCTCAGTCCTTCATCAAGGATTGGAGAAGGGCTCTCCTCAAGGAGCTTCTGATGATTCTTCTGCACTGAACAGTCTCGCTCACCTAGGTGGACCACACCTCCCTGGCCATCGGCCAAGAGCTGGATTTCCACATGACGTGGCTGTTCAAGGAACCTCTCCATATGCACCGAGGCATCCCCAAAGAAGGCAAGAGCCTCCTTTCTGGCCAGCTGCAAGGACTGCTCAAGTTGTTCCTCTTTCCTGACAATGCGCATACCTCTACCCCCACCCCCTGCGGCGGCTTTGAGGATGATGGGGTAACCAATCTGCTCGGCAGTTTTCTTTGCATCAGCAAGATCTACAAGCGCTTCGCTACTGCCCGGGGTAATGGGAATCCCAGCAGCAAGAGCAGCCTGCCGTGCAGCAACCTTGTTCCCAAGCAATGCAATAGTCTTACTCTCAGGACCAATGAAAACAAGCCCTGCATCCTCCACCTGCTTTGCAAAATCAGCATTCTCTGAGAGGAATCCTACCCCAGGGTGGATTACATCACAGCGAAGTGCACAGGCAGTGGTAATAATATTCCGCACATTCAGGTAACTCTTGTCTGTTTGTGCCTCACCAATACAGACAGCCTCGTCTGCCATGGAAACAGGCAGACCCAGGGCATCGGCCGTGGAATAGACAGCAACAGTCTTGATTCCCAGATCACGACACGCCCTGATAATACGTACCGCAATCTCTGCACGGTTTGCGACGAGCAGTTTCTTGATCATAGTTTCTTGACCTTGAAAAGAGGCTGGCCAAATTCCACCAGCTGTTCAGGCTTGGCAAGTATTTCCACAATTTCACATGAGTAATCACTCTCAAGCTGGTTCATCAGCTTCATTGCTTCAATCGTGCAGATAACGTCCCCGCTCTCCACTTTGCTACCAACCTTCACATATGGAGGCGCATCAGGAGCCGGGGTTAGGTAGAAGGTCCCCACAATTGGACTGGTGATGGTCTCCAGTTCTTCTGTGCTGGTTGTAGTAGTTGGTGCTGTTTCTGCTTCATGAACGGTCGGTTTCATGACCGTAACAGGTTGGGCGATGGCCTGGCCATCAACGGGTCTTTTCAGTTTCAGTGAGAAGCGTGAGCAGGAAAGCTCAAGCTCGCTTAGGGTACTGGAATCAAATAGGGTAAGGACCTCACGGAGGTCCATGTGTTCAATACTATCCATACTATTCCTCATAACAAGATGGGGATGGGATGCTTCAATACGTGCATCCATACGAATTTAATCATAACAATAAGGAGTTATAGTGTCAATATTGACATTATTCTCAAAATTGTAATAATGATATACCTATGTTATGT
>NZ_JAEKNT010000442.1 GCF_016406725.1 Sphaerochaeta sp. S2
GAGGTATATTACTTCATAGATGAGGAACAAAACTCCAACTCCTATGAGGATAGGATACTCCATACCTTTGAATCAAATGAGTCTCTGGGTTTTTCTGGAATTCCTACCATATATCTAGCTCTTGCCTCCCTAGTCATGGCATCACTGATTACGCTATGCTATTGGTGGATACAAAAAAGGCGGAGGCGTACGTATGAGTTGGAGAGGTGAGGAAGCAGAACTCCTCTATAAATCAGAACCAGAGACATTGGATCGATGTGTGTTTCATCTCCAGGAGGACCATCTTATGATCCTTCCCTGTGACACAATCTATGGTCTGAGTGGGAAAGTTGATACAACACTACAAAAAATACGTGCCTTGAAGGAGCATCTGGGACAACAGCAGTTTGCTGTCCTGGCAACGCTCGAACAAGCACAACATCTCTGCCAAGTTCCAGAGGTGCTCCATGACCATTGGCCCTGTGCGCTCACCTGTATCCTTCCCACCAAGGACGGAGAAGGGACTCACGCAATACGGGTTCCAAAGGACCCCTTCATACAAGAATTGCTTACCCGCCTTGGTTCCCCAATTTATTCAACTGCCGTAAATCCCCATGGGTACTCCATAACCAACATCACAGATATTATCTTCACATACAAAGATAAGGTGCAGACCATTGTCGTGGATCCGATGCGGCAGAGGGATACTCCCTCCACCTTGATCGATTGCACGACAACTCCCTACACCTTGTTGCGCTGTGGCGACTATGATGCTTCAGCACTTCTTGCTTAGCGTTGAATCTTCCTGGCTTCCATGTAATACCGCTTCTCATGTGCTTCTCCCATGGAGAAGGTTTTTCTCGGTAAAGCGTTATCCCTGATGATTGAATCAAAGAAGGTTGATTTGGAGACTTCCGGCAGGATGAGTCCCAGATTACCTTCCTTGCTTCCCAGGTTGGCGGTGACATCCTTTCCATGGATATAGTCAACACTGGCAATTTTCTGTTCTAGCAGCGAGTCTATGATCAACTGCAGCGTACCTGCAGCGATGGAGGCTTTAGGCTCTGCAAGTGAGTAGACTTGGTAACCACTCTTGTCACAGAACCCAAATTTCTGTACGCCATCCTCTTTGTTGATTGCTGCGTCGAGTGATTTCAGGTCTGACACCTGCTCTTTCTCAAAATGGGCACAGGCTTTTACGAGCTCGTTTTCAAACGTATGCTGGTCAAGACCGAAAAGTACACGGTGGATCGGTTCAAACTCCAATCCCTCATCAAAAATATTCTCCAGTTCAACCAGAGCATAGCGTGCAGGATGTTCTTTTCGCTCTTCTTCCGTGAGGGTCTCCCTGATATCCATCCAACAACTCTTTGCTGTTGCAAGGCTGTGGTTGCCGTCTCCCATGGCATAGAGCAGGGGATTGTCCTGGGGGAGTGCATCAAGCATTCCATCCAAGGACGCTGCAATCTTGAGCATGTCTTCGTCAGAATCGACAACCCAGGCTTTCAAGGCACCACCACCTGCCATAAGCTCTGTTTCGTAGGCAAGAGGAAGACTCTCCTTCTTCTTTGCAAGAGGTTCAATGACCGAACGCCTCTCGTCATTGATCAGGACCATGATATGGGGAAGTTCGAGCGGTGCGTTTTTCCTGATTTCTTTTCTTGGTGGGATCCTGGAAAGAATAGTTCCCTCTGTTGCCCTGATCATGCTGCGTGAATCCGGGGCATAGTCATACTGCTCAAGATCCAGCGCAACGAGAAGACCCCATCGTCCGATCTTACTGGAGGGAGTGGTTCGATGCACCAAGAAAAAAGCATTCTTATATACGGTAAACAGATCCTCTTGTATATAGTGTTTCATGGTGGCATTGATTGTCTCAATCCGTTTCTCTGGATGTGCTTCCTCAAGATACACTTCAGGATAGATCAGGTTGAGTGTCGAAGGATTATCTCCCACGAGTTGTTTGACCTGTTCCCAATATTCGGGTTCTGAAGTATACTGGTCGCAAGCAACAACTGCCCATTTGGTGAGATCTACTGTTGCTTTCGGTATCATGATATCTGCGCGTTTGAGCGCAACCTTTGCGAGATGCTGAGCTACGTTGGACATGTTCATTCCTCTTTTATTTATGAATGTGGTAATATACTATGATAATATTGCTAAATCCGCAACATAAAGTGAGCGTTTATGAGTAAAGCTATAATATTTACAGGTGGAGGGGCGCCTTCCCGCCTTCCTGTAGATCTTTTGCAACCTGGAGATATGGTTATTGCGGCTGATAGTGGGTATGAGGCAGCGAAAGCCTTGGGGATACCCGTCAATCTATGCATCGGGGATTTCGATTCCACTCGATATTTTTCCGAGATACAACACCTTGACCATGAGAAGAGCCTTGCAGATAAGGATGAGAGCGATACAGAGCTTGCGCTTCGAAAAGCATCCTCCCTCGGGTTTTCCACCTATGTTTTGGTTGGTGGCGGAGGGTTTCGCATGGACCACCTCTTTACCACCTACAGCCTTTTTGACCAGTATGGTCC
>NZ_JAEKNT010000443.1 GCF_016406725.1 Sphaerochaeta sp. S2
ACCCTGAAGAGCAGTGACAGTACGGACTTGGCTCGCAAGTTCAGTGAACTGGAGAGCAAGATCGAGCGCATGGAAGCAGACGCAGAAATGGCCGGCTACCATGGAACATCCAGTGCCGCCGACGAGTTCAGCAGAATGGAAAGTGAACATGAGATTGATGCAGAGATGGAACAGCTGAAGGCATCAATGAGCAAGAAGAAAGAGAAGGAGCAGAAGTAATGGACTACTACCACAGGACGCTCTACCGTGAGCGAAGAGGTATGATTCTTGGAGTTTTCCAGGGACTGGCAACGTGGTCAGGGCTTCCCGTACTCCTGTTGAGAATCGTTGGAATCATCCTGCTTTTCTCTGTGGGGTTCATCCCGATGGTGATTGCCTACCTGGGCACAGCCCTCATCCTCCCCTCACGATAGTTTTTTCATGACATAGATCACAGTTCTTCCTCAGGGCTGCTTTACAAGTCTGACTGAAAATCAGACAGAGAAGCAGCCCTCTTTGCATCTTTGCATATATATGTTCATCAAATTGTGTACTACAGCAGATCCTGATATTTTCTGTACAATCCCCTGAGCTGGTCGTAAGTAAGGCCAAGGAGCTTGGCTGCCTCCCTCTGGTTCCCCCCGGCCTGTTTCAAGGCCTCTGCAAGGTAGGAGACATCGAGATCAATACGAGCTTGTCCAAACTGCGACAAGTCCAGTTGTTTCTGCTTTTGTGTGACAACACTTTCCTCTCCCTCCATCTCTCTTTGGGTGAAAGGATTTTCAAATGGATTGAAATCGAGGTGTTCAATTTCTGGGGTATCGCTGCGGTAGACAGCCCGCTCAACCACATTCTTCAATTCACGCACATTACCAGGCCAGGGATAGGATTGCAGGGAAGCTTGCACTTCCTCTGAGAAAACCGGCATTTCGCTTCTACCACACTCAAGAGCCATTTTTGAGGCAAAATATGAGGCAAGCAATAGGATATCCTCTCCACGCTCTCGAAGCGGAGGCAGGAACAACACTTCAAAAGAGAGTCGGTCCAGAAGGTCTTCCTTGAACTTTCCTTCCTTGCAGAGAGTAGGAAGATCTGCGTTGGTAGCACCGATGATCTTCACATTCACCTCATGGGTGACAGAGGAACCAACCCGTTCATAGGTACCATATTCCACTACACGAAGGATCTTCTCTTGTACCTCCAGAGGGATGAGCCCGATCTCATCCAGGAAAAGCGTACCTCCCTCTGCCTCTTCAAATCGCCCCTTGCGGGTCTTCTGGGCCCCGGTGAACGCTCCCTGCTCATAACCGAAAAGTTCAGTCTCGATCAAGGAAGGAGGAAGAGCAGCACAGTTGACGGTTACCAAGCTCTGCTGCCATCGAGGAGAGAGAAAGTGTAATCTTCTTGCTGCAATCTCCTTGCCGCTGCCACGCTCCCCTACCAGGAGGACAGAACGATTCACGGTAGCTGCACGGCTCAGCTTGCTCTGGAAATCTAGGAAAACTTCGCTTTCTCCTAGTGGTTGCTGGTTGTATCCTCCGCCCTGTAGGGATTCCATTCGGTGCTCCTCTGTTGGTAAATTTTGCCATCCTTGGTATGATTTGCCAGAAACAGGGTAGCACAGCTCAGCAGACAAGAAAAGCCGTGTAGCTCCAATCCTTGCTAAAATGGTGATTTATCAAATTTTTCATAGATATATTGGAGTTGGCACGAATCGTGCAACTAGACTTATAGAAACAGAGGTGGTACTACTACCTAAGGAGAGATATTATGGGAGTTTTTTCAAGATTCTTGGATATTGTAAATGCAAACATCAACTCACTGCTCGATAAGGCAGAAGATCCCGAAAAGATGATCAAGTTGATGATGCAGGAGATGGAAGATACCCTGATTGAACTCAAGAGTTCCTGCGCCGCAAAAATGGCCAGCAGGGCAAAGACCGACCGTACCTATAAAGAAGCGCTCAATGCAGTAGAACGCTGGCAGAGCCGAGCAGAACTGGCTATAAGCAAGGGACGCGAAGATTTGGCACGGGAAGCACTACTTGAGAAGAAACAGGCCAAAGCAACACTTGATCGCCTCAAAGAGGAACTTACCACCTATGACGAGGTAATCAAAACCGCAAAGAGTGAAATCAACCAGATTGAGGACAAGCTATCCACCGTGAAGCAGAAGTACCAGATGATGGTTGAGAGGGCAAAACGGGCCAGAGAAGAACAAGCTGCCC
This sequence comes from Sphaerochaeta sp. S2, assembly GCF_016406725.1. Lineage (GTDB taxonomy): Bacteria > Spirochaetota > Spirochaetia > Sphaerochaetales > Sphaerochaetaceae > Sphaerochaeta. The sequence goes on from NZ_JAEKNT010000443.1 coordinate 2,207, forward strand.
AGGAAACCCTGAGACGTGCAAGCGAGGGAAATACGCTTCACCGCTTCAGTGATATGGAAGAGAAGATAGACCGTATGCAGGCTGACAATGACCTGAACCGCAGTGGCTCTACCTTGGACGAGAAATTCCGAGACCTCGAGGAGATGGATGACATCGATGCTGAGATCGAGGAATTGCGCAAACGCGCCGGCCTGTGAGCAAAGGGGTAAGGCATGGAAGCAATCTGGATCTTAACAGTTATTTTTACCTTCATTATAGTCGTATCCACCCTTGATCATCGCTACAGCCTGAGAAAGAAAAAGATCGATGCAGCCCTTCGGATGCGAGAAATGGAGATGGGGTACCCACCAGGGACCTATAGCGACACAAAGTACAAAAAGCGAAAGAAGGGGACTGCCTCTGAAGCCAGCTTCACCGAGTGGCGACAGGGAACCAATAGGGCGGAACTAAGAAAAGGAATTGATGACCTGCAGGAGCGGCTTGCCAACCTTGAGACGATTACCAAGAGCCGGAAAAACTCATCTGAAGGCTTTGAAGATAAGGAATGAAAGGAATGACTACTATGGCTACCAAACGATTGTACAGATCCCCTCGGGGAAAAATTTTCGGTGTTTGCACCGGCCTTGCCGAGTGGAGGGACCTTCCCCCTGACCCGGTCCGCCTGATTGTATTTCTTGTGGTACTGGCAACAGGCATCTTTCCAGGAGCACTCATCTACTTGCTTGCTGCGCTCATGATACCAATGAATCCTGAAGGCTCTTATGACTCGACCATCTATTCAAACGATGCACCAGATTCGAGCGAAGAGGAACTGAAGGCTGAGTATGAACGTCTCAAGCGCAAAGTGGAAAAAATGGAAAGTGAGATGTTCAACAAGGAACGCGACTGGGACGACCGATTCCACCAAGGGAACTGATATGCTGAAGGACACCAACGCCAATAAAATCTTCCTGATCATCCTGGTGCTCATACTCGCTCTCTCCTTCTCCCTCTACAAGGGATGGGAGAAGCGGGGGATCGAGCAGCGCAGGGACCAGCAGATAGACTTCCAGGAGGGAGACTCCCTCGAGGTATCAACCATCAGCAATGACATTATTATTGAGGTTGATGAAGGAGCAAGGCAAGCCAGTATTTCTCTTGGAAAGCATGACAATGAAGAGCTCAAGGTTTCAAAACAAGGTTCCCTGGTAACTGTTTCAGTCACCCCGATCAAACGTTGGTTCATCCGTTTCTTCTCCTACAATCCTTCTCCCTTGATGATCACACTCCCCAGTGAGGACCTGGGACGCCTGGAAGTCACTTCCACCAGTGGGGACATCACCTTGATGCACCCCATGAAAACCAACTCGACGAAGGTTTCTGGCGTAAGTGGCGAGGTTGACTTTCTCACTCTCAGGGCATCAGACAATCTGGAACTGCGTACCGTCAGTGGGGACATCTCTGGAAAAGAAGCCTCCTCTGATGGAGATGTAACGCTCTCATCAACGAGCGGCACGGTGGAAGTCCAACAGATTTCAGGAGCCAAGACCACCCTCAAGACAGTGAGTTCCAGGATAGAGGGAGAAGTTCGCCTTCCTGAAGGGAGCTCTGTTGAGGCCAAGACTACCAGCGGAGCAATTGAATTGAACCTTCGCTCAAGTGAGAACCTCAAGGTGACAGCGTCAACGGTCAGTGGTTCAATCGAGTTCAACGACGAACGACAAACTGGGAATGAGGCCAGCTTGCAGACAGGAGAGGCAAGCACCCTGGTGAGACTTTCATCGGTAAGTGGGGAAATCGATTTGTTATACTAATCTCTCCATAATGAATACACATAGGCAGAATGCATAATGCACTGCCTATTTTTTTACATTCCTTGTAACTACTCAGGTCTCCCAAGCAGTTTTCTAGCCCAAGAAAGCCAGGGAGAATGAGTTGTTGAACAGTTGCACCAATGCCTTGAAGGCGTTGCCACCGTTCTTCCTGACGGTGTCGATGATGGAGAAAATCGTACAGAAGTTGGAGCCGCCATCAGCAGAGCGGAAAGAACCTGCGACCTTCATCTTCAGCTTGCTCATCCTGAAGCTTTTTTCCCCGATATTGTTAGAAAAGGGGACCCTGAAGTCTGTGAAGAACCTCAGTACATCATCCTTCAGCTCCCTGAGACTTTCAATGAGGTTCCGCACCTTTTCCTTCTTTGGCCTGCCCCGTTTCTTTACCTTTGGTGCCTGGAAGGGATTCCTTGAGAAAGCTCTCTCAAGGATCCTGTCGTATTGCCTGCTGAAATCCTCCAGCATCTCCTTGGGGGCACAGCCGATCCCATTCCCCATGAGTTCCTTTTTCCTCTTGTAGAGCGTGCCCAGAAGGTTCTGCATCGACCGGGCCCATCGTTGCTTCTTGTTCTGGATGACTCCCTCAAGTTCCCTGTCTATATATGCCCCGCATACTGCATGGGTGACAGAGCTGAACTGCTCATGGTAATAGGATCCCCAGCAATCATGGACCGCTACCCCTTCGAAACCCCCCAGGATGCCACCGGCAAGGATGCCCTCGACCCCACGCTTGTGGTAGGAACTGATGAGTGTGACCTGCTCGGTGGAGGCCGTATGGGCCCAATGCACCTTTCCCTTCACCCGTATGCCGGTCTCATCAAAATGTGCTGTACCAGAAGCCATGACGAGGTTCTTCAGCTCGGGGACAAGCGAATTGCAGCGGTCCGCACAATCACAAAGGATGTTGCATACCGTTCCCTCACTCACCGAGACACCACAGATGCCGTCCATCAGTTCTCGGATCCTGGAGACACTGACCATCCCGAACGAGGAGAGGGCGACGACCATCGCCTTGAGGTTGCTCCCGTATTGCAGGGGAGCATTCACCCCCTGGGGGTAGTCACCGGTGACAGGCAACCCGCTCCTGGGACAGAGGCCATGGAGGCGGTCATGCCTGGTTTGCTGTGAGACGATGCGTACATCGACCACATCAAAGGATGCCCTGCACGTCTCAGCCAGCTTGCACAGGGTGCACTGATGGGGAAGGCAGCGATGGATGACATCGGGTTCCTCCTTGAGCTCCAGGGTGGAGCCCTTATGCCCTTTCTGGCCTCCTGTCCTTTTCTTGGGAGAAGCCTTTCCTCCCTTGTTGATGGAGGAAGGCTTGGGTTTGTTGAAGAAATCAGTGGAGGACGGCTTGCTGCTGTTGCCGCTGTTCCTGTTCTTCTGTTTCTCGAGCTGTACTATTCTTGCATCCTTTGCAGCAATGACCTGCCTGAGCTCACCGATGGTGCGGGAAAGTTTTTCGATGATCTGGGACTGGGTCCTGTTCTGGTCATTGACCTCGGAGAGCTGGGAAGACTGCCTGATTCCTTGCAGGACCAGTTTCTCATTGGTCGCGGAAAGACGGCAATCTTGAGATTGAGCCGTTCGAATTCCTTCTTCCAAGTATCTTCTGGTGCCATCTAAATCCTATCTCCACTTGAAGATAGTATAGCATATTGGACCTTTAAATACAACTGGAATTCGTTAATTTGCAAGGAATTATATCAGGTTTGGAAGGACTTATAGAATCAGTTTCAGGGGTGACTGGATGATTGAATTCAACAGCAAGACATGGGCTGAGGAGAAAGATTGCTCAAGAAGAAAAGCCTATACCTGAGCAATTACCATTCCTTGCCATATACCTGCATTTTCTTATTTTCATACCTTGCTTACTTGCTATTCTCCCGAATCTATAGGTAGCATACTGCTATCAAGGAGGCACCGTGGAACGAAGTGAACGCATCCTCTATGCTCTACTCATTGTACTTATCAGCTCCCTCATGCTCATAGCCATGATACTTGAGGGTCCGCTCACTGTTTTACAGAATACCCTACGTCTGCAGACTCAAGCAGCTCGCCTGATCAGCGACTTTACTTTGCATGGTGTGGGAACAGCTATGTTCAATGCAGCCACGGTAGGACTACTGGCATTGGTACTCATCTTCCATGCATCAGTCAGCCTTTCTGGGCCAACCATTTCGGCAATTCTGACCATGATGGGGTTCTCATTCTTCGGCAATACATTGCTCAACAGCATCCCACTCATCCTGGGAGTCTGGCTGGCAAGCAAGCTTGCACGCAAAACCTTCGGCTCCTACAGCCTGATTGCCCTTTTCGGCACGGCTCTTGGACCCTTAGTGACCTTTCTGATGTTCTCAACCGACTTGCCCTTGCCTCTCTCCATTCCACTGGGAATTGTAGCAGGCCTTGCCGCCGGCTTTATCCTCCCTGCTGTAGCAGGATCCATGTTGCAGCTTCATCAAGGCTATAATCTGTACAACGTAGGTTTCAGTTGTGGGTTCATTGGTCTGTTTGCATCCAACCTACTCATTGCAGCAGGGAAAATGGAGCCCTTGGCCATTACATGGAGTGAGGAGTTCTCACTCCCCCTCTTCCTGGTAATACCCATGTTCTCCCTATTATTGATAGTGACCGCCTTCTTCATTGAAAAACCAAAGCAGGGTTTTCAAGGGTTGTTGGAAGTGCAAAAGCTCTCTGGACGTCTCCCTTATGACTTTTTTGATACCGGATACACCTCTGGTACACTCTTGAACATTGGGTTGCTTGGCTTGGTCTTCTGGGCGTATCTGATTCTTATTGGGGCACCTATCAATGGGCCAACCATCGGAGCCTTGTTTACCATCATAGCTTTCGGGGGTTTCGGAAAAACCTTGAAAAACACCTTTCCTGTAGTGTTGGGAGTTATTCTCTCTACACTTCTGTTTGACAAGTCTCTGGTTGCTCCAGGCCCCCTCTTGGCAACCCTCTTCGCCACCACCTTGGCTCCAATAGCTGGGCAGTTCGGATTTATAGCAGGACTACTGGCTGGATTCCTGCATCTGGTGATGGTAGAAGTAACCGCCTCCTGGCATGGAGGACTTGATCTGTATAACAATGGCTTTGCCGGTGGGCTGACGGCAAGCTTGTTTGTTGCAATCTTACAGTGGTACAAAACCAACCGCCCCGAGGAGGATTTCACGCAATGAAACGCAAAGAATTATTAGGCCGATTGATTGGGGAGGTTACAAACTTTCTTCTGGACGGTAATCCGCTTCGCTTGGTGGTCTCACTCCACCAGGAAGAGGATGGAGCTCATCTTACCTTCTTTGATGATAAGAAAAGGAGCGAAGCGGAGCTCAAAAACATCAACAAGGCCCTGCATCCAAAACAAGAGCGGCCGGAGCTTGCAGAGTACTATGGATTGATGGCAGGACACGATGTTACCTGGGACTCCCGGCTGAAACTCATTGGATGGCAGATCAAACATGCAGATGTTGATAATTCAGATAGTGGGCTGAGGATTGATCTCTGGCTTGGAAGTGATGCATTCAATCCAGAGAAGTTTAGTATCGGGAAGAAATAACAACAATATTACGACATATTGTCCTTATTGTGTTGCATAATTTATAATCAATCAGAATTTTGTTGCATAAACATACAGAAACTGTTGCATAAATTTTCAGTATCCGGTATTATCCCTACAATTTGAACTGATGGAGAACCTATGAACACAAGCTTTCTTCTTCTCGAGGACGGAACGGTATTCACCGCAACTGGATTTGGAACACCCGCGCCCTTGCTTGGCAAAAAGGCTCCCATAGCAGAGGTGGTCTTCAACACCAGCATGTGTGGCTACCAAGAAATCCTCACCGATCCTTCCTATCATGGACAAATGGTCGTAATGACCTACCCCCATATTGGAAACTATGGGTGCGAAGCTTCCTTTGAGGAGCATCTGGGGTTACCCAAGCCCATCAGTTGTACAGCATTACTTGTTCATTCTGTGTATACAGGCCCTCTTCCCCCAAAGAGGGTCTCTTTACATGATTATCTGCTCACTCACGGAATAGTCGGCCTATGTGGGGTGGATACTCGTGCATTAACCATCCATATACGAAATAAGGGAGCCCAGAGGGCAATCATATTCAGGACTGAAGGGAAGACGCTTTCACGTTCAGAACATGAACATGCCCTCTCCTTGGTGAGAGCTTATCCATCAGTCAGTGAGCTCGACCTTATTGAAGGGATAAGTACCAAGTGCGTGGTCAGGGACCCTCTCTCTGGGGCGCCAAAGGATGCTTCACTACGATTTGCAGTAGTGGACTTTGGGATCAAGCGATCAATTGTCACCGAACTTTACCGTCGAGGGGTGGCCGTAACCCTCTTTCCTCCTACTGTACTCTCTGAGGATATTCTCCGCTCAGGATGTAATGCAATGCTGCTCTCAAACGGACCAGGAGATCCTGAACGATTACAGGACGTTGTCTCGATGACAAAACAGGTCATAGAAGCAGGATTTCCCGTCTTTGGCATCTGCCTCGGACACCAGCTAATAACCTGGGCACTGGGAGGAAGTACGAAGAAAATGAAATATGGGCACCATGGGGGTAACCACCCCGTAGTGGATACCCAAACTGGTGCCTGCTTTGTCACGAGCCAGAACCATAGTTACGCCAGTGAGACGAAGACACTGCCTCCTTCTGCAACAGTATGGTTCAGGAATGCAAATGACAACTCCATCGAAGGATTGTTCTGCACAGACAAGAGAGTAAGCTGTGTCCAGTTTCACCCAGAAGCATCTCCAGGCCCTCATGACGCAACCTGGATTTTTGACCGGTTCATCCTGGATGCCAAGGAGGCAAGCGTATGAGTGCAAGACGTGATATTAAAAGAATCCTGGTTATCGGCAGCGGCCCCATTGTCATCGGACAAGCCTGCGAGTTCGACTATAGTGGCACTCAAGCTGTAAAGGCTTTGAAAGAGGAAGGATATGAGGTTATTCTTCTCAACCCTAATCCGGCGACCGTCATGACAACTCCTGGCATGGCAGACCACATTTACCTCGATCCATTGAGAGTTGAGTATGTAGAACAGATTTTCCAAAGGGAACGCCCAGATGCCATCCTCACTACCATGGGAGGGCAAAGTGGTCTCAATCTGGCACTCGAGCTTGATGAGTCAGGGTTGCTCGAACAGTATGGGGTTCAGGTCATTGGCTCTTCCATCGCATCCATCAAGCTCGCGGAGGACCGTGGAGCTTTCAAAAAAGTTATCGAAGGTTTGGGCTTGGAAAGCGCAAAGAGCTCAATCGTCCACAACCTGGAGGAGGGAATGGGACTCCTTGAGGATTTCCCCTTCCCCCTGATCATCCGGCCTTCCTACACGTTAGGAGGTATGGGAGGATCCATCGCCTACAACAGGGAAGAGTACCCCTCATTACTTGAGCACGCCATGGAAACCAGTCCAACCCACGAAGTCCTCATTGAGGAATCGCTCATCGGTTGGAAAGAGTTCGAAATGGAGGTGATGCGAGACAAGAAGGATAATGCAATTATCGTCTGTTCCATCGAGAATGTTGACCCAATGGGAGTCCATACCGGGGACAGCATCACCATCGCCCCCATCCAGACCCTCGATGAGAGTAGCTACCAGAAGATGAGGGACGCATCAATTGCCATTTTACGCGCAATCGGGGTCGACTGCGGTGGAAGCAATGTCCAATTCGCAGTACACCCCGAAACAGGGAGGATGGTGGTCATAGAGATGAACCCCCGTGTCTCCCGTTCCTCAGCCCTTGCAAGCAAGGCAACAGGCTTTCCTATAGCCCGCTGCTCTGCCAAGTTGGCGGTAGGATATACCCTTGATGAGGTGGTCAACGAAATAACCGGGCAATCAGTATCCTGCTTTGAACCGGTACTCGACTACTGTGCGGTAAAGGTACCACGCTTTGAGCTGGAGAAATTTCCACTTCCCATCTCTGCCTTGGGAACACAGATGCGCAGCATCGGGGAAGCCTTGGCACTGGGAAGAACTGCCCTGGAGGCATTGAATAAGGGGATCAGGAGCTCAGAGAGAAAACTCGAAGGATTATGCAACCTCATTCGCATTGGCCTGTATGATGAAGAGGAGGTTGCAGGGTTTCTCAATAGTGCACACCCCTTGCGCTTGGTTGCTGCCTATACCACGCTCTGCAGGGAAGGATTGGAAGTATTGCCCAAAATTCAGGAGGTCACACAATTTGACCCTTGGTTCCTCAATCTTCTGGTAGAGCAGCTGGATATCGAAAAGGAAGTTGCATTTCACTTGGATGAGGAGACCCTGCTCAAGGCAAAAAAGGCTGGAATGAGCGATGTATATATCGCAATGCTGAGTGGAAGGAAGGCTGAGGACATCGAACGGCTACGGTACGCCTATGAGATGCACCCTGTAACCCATCATGTTGACACCTGCAGCGGGGAGTTTGATGCAATCACCCCCTATCTCTATACCACCTACGGTGAAACGGAGGAAGCAGAACCCATGGGAGAGGATGCGGTGGTAATCCTTGCAAGTGGTCCAAACAGGATCGGACAGGGACTTGAGTTCGATACCTGTTGTACCCTTGCCTCAATGGCCTACCGTAGGCTGGGGCGAAAGACCATTATGGTAAATAGCAATCCAGAGACAGTCTCAACAGATTTCAACATCAGTGACAGACTCTACTTGCAAGGCCTCACCGCTGAGGAAGTGAAGGAGATTCTGCGTCATGAACAGACCCAGCGGGTAGTGGTGCAACTGGGAGGCCAGACTCCACTGAACCTTGCCCCATCCCTCACCCGTGCAGGGGCAAGACTGGAGGGAACCAGCCTGGAAGGACTTTTGGATGCAGGGGACCGTGGCAAGTTTTCAGCCTTGGTCTCAGAGCTTGGACTCAGGCAACCAAAGAACAAAGCCGTCACAAAGAATGAGGACATTCTCTTCACCGCACGCGAGATCGGTTTTCCTGTTCTCATACGGCCCAGCCATGTATTGGGTGGACGGGGAATGTACATCGTGTACGATGAAGCGGGGCTTACCTCCATTGAGGGGATTGAGGCATCAGTTGAAGCCCCTGTATTGGTGGACCAGTTCCTTGAGGATGCCTTTGAGTACGACCTTGATGCAGTATCTGACGGCGAAAGCCTCTACGTAGGAGGTATTCTTCAGCATATTGAGGCGGCGGGAATCCACAGCGGGGACTCTGCTGCAGTGTTCCCTCCGTACAAGAGCACCCCAGAAC
>NZ_JAEKNT010000444.1 GCF_016406725.1 Sphaerochaeta sp. S2
CCTAAACATTGTTGCTGAAGGTATTGAAACGCAAAGTCAACTTGAATATATTCAGGAAAAACATTGTAATGAAGCTCAGGGATATTATTTCAGCAAACCAATAAGTTATGATCAATTAATAGAATTTCTAAAAAATAAAAACCTTGGTTAACAAGGTTTTTTTATGATTCTATTAATGAAAAAGCAATAATCTGATCTGCGTAGATATTCAGTTGTGGAACTTCTGTAATTTGATTGTTCCTTTCAATTGTTACATCAGTAAGCTTGATAAACTCTGCATTGTCAACAAGCTTGATGTTTACAAGCTCTGCTTCTGCATCAATGAGTACTTTATTTGCTAACTCATCAACCTTTGAAATATCAAATTCAGTGTTATTAAACTCACAACATGTTTCATCACTGCAAAAAAGTTCACAATATTTACCTGTAATATTACCACCAGCAGTCACTAATAGTAATTGATATTTTTTTCCAGGATTGTTCTTTGTTTGATTGTTACCAAGTGCTACTAAAGCTCTTATTTGAATTACTTTTCTTGAAAACTCTACTTTTAGAACGTTTGGTGTTAATGTATCATGCATAATTGCCTCCTAATTTCTATTCTATGAAAAATTATATCACAATTATTTTAAAAATGTTAAATATATAGAATATTCATAATTAATATCGTGATTTTTGATTTTAAATGTAATTTCTTGGTATAATTAAAGAGTAGAGGAATTTAAGGAGGTAATTATGTCTAATATCGTAGGGACAAAAACAGAAAAGAATTTATTAAAAGCATTCGCTGGTGAATCTCAAGCAAAGAACCGTTACACTTTCTATGCTAAGGTTGCAAAAAAAGAAGGTTATGAACAAATATCGGCATTGTTTTTAGAAACTGCAGAGAATGAAGAGCAACATGCAAAAACTTTCTTTAAGTTTTTAACTTCAGGCGAAGGGGTTGAGATTACAGCAATGTATCCAGCTGGAAAGATTGGCACTACTTTAGAGAACTTAAAAGCAGCAGCTGCTGGTGAAAATGAGGAATGGACAGAACTATATCC
>NZ_JAEKNT010000445.1 GCF_016406725.1 Sphaerochaeta sp. S2
ATCGTAGAAGCGATTGATTAGGTTGGTGATGGTCGTCTTTCCTGCTCCGGTAGCCCCGACCAAGGCGATCTTCTGGCCAGGTTCTGCGTGTATGGTGATATTCTTGAGTACCAAGGTCTCCTCTGTGTATCCAAAGTCTACATCAGTGAGCGAGACCCTGCCTTGCAACTCAGTGAGATTTCCTGTTCGAGTATCTTTCCATGCCCAACGTTCAGTTCTCTTTTCAGTCTCTTCTCCTGTATCGGAAAGATTGACCAGGGTGATATATCCCTCATCACCTTCGATTTCCTCATCGAGCAGCGCAAAGATACGCTTGGTACCTGCAAGTGCCATTACCACAGCATTCAACTGGTTGGCCATCTGGTTGATCGGCATATTGATCGTTCTGCTCAGTTGGAGGAAGGCAGCGATAATGCCAAGGGTCAATGCTCCAATGCCGTGAATCGCCAACATGCCCCCGGCAATTGCGACCAATACGTACTGGATGTAACTGATATTGCCCATGATCGGCATAAGGATATTGGCAAAACGGTTGGCGTTGAATGCGTGGTTATTAAGCTCATCATTCAATGCATCAAAACGCTCCTTTGCCTTCTCTTCATAGGTGAAAACCTTGATGATCTTCTGTCCGTTGATCATCTCTTCTATATACCCATTGGTTTTCCCGATAGCCTTCTGCTGTTCAACAAAGTATGCACCGCTTTTGCCTGCAACAAAGGAGGAGATGCGTAGCATGATTGCAAGTGAGAATAAAACAACCAAGGTCAGCTGCCAGCTGGTAAACAGCATGGCAAAGAAAATAGCCAGTACTGTGATGATCGAGTTGACGAAGTTAGGGATTGATTGACTCACCATCTGCCTGAGCGTATCGGTGTCGTTGGTATAGAGACTCATCAGGTCTCCGTGGGATTGTGTGTCAAAGAACCGAATCGAAAGCTTCTGCATATGGGTGAACATCCCATCACGAAGGGTCTTTAGTGTTCCCTGGGCAATGGTGATCATCAATCGGTTGTACATAAAGGTAGCAATGACACCTGCAGCATATATCGTTGCCATCACCAGAAGCGCCTGTATCAGCGGGGTGAAGGAAGCTGTTTCAGGGTTCTGTGCCATTGGTACGATATAGGTATCGATCAGGAGGCGCAGGAACAAGGAGCCTGCAACTGAGGCAAGTGCACTGACAAGGATACAGCACAGGACAACAAGGAAGCGCAGTTTATACGGTACAAAGATGTAGGTGAAGAGACGTTTCAGGGTTGGCCAGTCAAACTTGGGCATCTTGGAGTGGGGTTTGTTCATGCTCGCTCCTCCTTGTGCATCTGGCTGCAATACATCTCTTTATAACGTGAACAACGATCCATCAGTTCTTGATGGGTACCTGCATCATGTATTCTTCCATCATCGAGCATGATGATCCTGTCAGCGTCCATCACCGAAGTTACTCGCTGTGCAATGATGATCTTCGTGGTTTCTGGAAGTTCACCGAGCAAGCCTTCCCTGATAGCGGCATCTGTCTTGGTATCGACAGCGCTGGTTGAGTCGTCAAAGATGAGAATCTTTGGATGCTTGAGCAAGGCACGTGCGATACACAATCTCTGTTTCTGCCCTCCGGAGACATTGGAACCATCCTGTTCGATATAGGTTTCATACCCCTTGGGGAACTGCTGGATGAATCCATCTGCCTGGGCAATACGGCAAGCCCATCTAAGCTCCTCATCGCTCGCATGCTCATTTCCCCAGCGGAGATTTTCTGCAATTGTCCCACTGAAAAGGAGATTCTTCTGCAGTACCATGCCTACCTCTTTCCTGAGACTTTCCAACGCATAGTCTCTTACATCCACTCCTCCAACCTTTACTGACCCACTGAAGGTGTCATAGAGGCGTGGGATCAACTGGACAAGCGAACTTTTCGCACTACCGGTTGGGCCAAGGATGCCGATGGTCTGTCCACTTTCAATATCGAGGTTGATATCATAGAGACATCGCTTCTCCTTGGTCTTTGTATAGCTGAAGTCCACATGGGAAAAGGAAATTGACCCATCAGCGACCGTGTTGATGGCATCCTTCTTTTCCTCTAGGTCGCTCTTTTCGGTGAGCACTTCCTCGATCCGTACTGCTGAGGCCCTGCTTATGGTAATCATAACTACAACCATGGAGAACATCATCAGGCTCATAAGAATCTGGGATGTGTAGGTGATGAAGCTCATCAGCTCACCTGCCGTCATTGATGAGGCGACGATCAAGCGGGCTGCAATATAACTGATCGAGAGCAGGCTGAGGTACATCATTCCCTGCATCAGGGGACTGTTGAAGGCAATGATCTTCTCAGCCTTGCTGAAATCATCATAGATATCGGAGGAAACCACCTCAAATTTCTTCACCTCATGCGCTTCCCTGACAAACGACTTAACCACCCTGATCCCCCTGATATTCTCCTGAACCACGGTATTGAGCCGATCATACGTCTTGAATACCCGGGTGAAGATTGGATAGGCAGCCCTGATCAGGAAAAAGAGACCGATACCCAGCAGGGGGAGTGCAACAAGATAGACCAAGCTCAGAGTCTTGTTGATGGACACTGCCATGAAGAAAGCAAACACCAGCATCCCCGGGCTACGCACTGCGATACGGATAAGCATCTGATAGGCACGTTGTACATTGGTGACATCGGTGGTAAGACGGGTCACCAAACTGCTGGTGGAGAACTTGTCGATATTGGCAAATGAGAAATCTTGTGTGATGATAGAGTTTTCTTCGTACATTCTTTGCAAAACCCGTAGATGCTTCTGCAGCATAGTGACCTGAGAGTACCCCAAATAGCAGCGCAATTGATGCACAAAGAAGGAGCGCGAGCCCCCATTTGAGGATTTCATTAAAATTTCCTGCATCAATACCGCGGTCTATGAGGAATGCCATGAGGAAAGGGATGATGACATCCATGATCACTTCCAAGGTAACAAAGACCATGGTAAGGATGGTTGGGCGACGATATCCTACTGTTTGTTTTCGTAATTCTGTAAACATATTATTTCCAAATTCCTTCTGATTGTATCTGCGATTGTGAAGAACTGCTGCAGCTGTTCCTCACTGAGGCCTTGCCTCATGGCCAGCTCGAACTCTTGTACCAGATGAAAATGTTCTGCACACTTCTGTTTCGCCAACCCTGTCAAAACAACCCACTTTTGTCGTTTGTCTTCTTCCGATTCTTCCCGTACGATCAATCCGTCCCTCTCCATTCCCTTGAGGATATTGGTCATGGTTGAACGGCGAATACCCAGATGCTGTTGCAGGTCACTTTGCAACATTCGATTTTTCTGGTGATGAGCGAAGTATCCTAGAAGATGACTCTGCACAACGGAGCCGCTGGACTCTTCTTCGAGTTTCAGCAGTTTCGTCATGCTCCGGTGGAGGAGGTGGGAGAGTGTTTTTATGGTATGTCCGATATGTCTTGGTTCTTCTTCCAATCGTCTGTCTCTTTTGTTAGTTTGCTAACGATAATACCCATCTCCTTTCTGAAAGGCAAGCAGGATGGATGAAGAAGTGTGGAGAATAATCAGGCCCCCAAAACGGGGGCCGAAAAGGAAAAGGCCTAGAGAAGGTCTGTGAAGGCCTTGAGGACCTCATCACCTTCACATCCATTGAGTACCTTGGTTGCGAGTACCTTACCCAACTGTACCCCCTCCTGGTCAAAGCTATTGAGATTCCAGATAAAGCCCTGGAACATTACCTTGTTCTCATAGTGGGCAAGCAGGGACCCGAGGACCATAGGGTCAAGCTGTTTTGCATAGAGTAAGCTGCTTGGCCGGTTGCCACAGAACTGCTTGTTCGGGTTTTTATCATCCTTTCCACGGGCAAAGGCAACTATCTGAGCAACGAGATTGGCATTGAGCTTCTCTTGGCTGCTCGAGCCTTCCACCAGGATGTCTTTCCCGTATTGGGAAACAGAGAATCCGATGAACTGCAGGGGAACGATATCAGTCCCTTGGTGAAGCAACTGGTAGAAGGAGTGCTGCCCATTGGTTCCTGGTTCCCCAAAGATAACCGGACCGGTGGGATAGGTGAGCTTTTCTCCATCTCTGTTTACGTGTTTCCCGTTGCTCTCCATATCCAGCTGCTGCAGGTGAGCCGGGAAGCGGCTCAATGCCTGTGAGTAGGGCAGGATTGCGGTACTGGGATAGTGAAGGACATTGCGCAGGTAGACGCCAAGTAGGGCATCAAGGAGTGCGGCGTTCTCTGTGATCTTCGGCGAGCGTGCTGCCATATCGCCTTGATGGGCACCATCGAGGAACATCCTCACTGTTTCAAATCCATAGGCCAGGGAGAGAATGACAGCACCAACTGCACTGGTGGAACTGTACCTTCCTCCGATGTAGTCATCGATGAAAAAGGCATCAAGGACGGAGGATGAGGATGCAAGCGGACTGCTCTTGCTGGTCACTGCAACCATATGAGCAGAAGGATTGATACCGCTGATACCGCTCTTCTTGATGGCTTCAATGACCAAGTCCCTGTTGGTCAGGGTTTCGAGTGTTGTGCCACTCTTGGATACCAAGATAAAGAGTGTACGCTCCAAGTCAAGTTGATCGATTACAGCCTGTGCATCATCGGGGTCGACATTGCTGATGAACTGGGCGTTCATTTGCTCAATGCCTTCTTTGGTGCACCAACCCTTCAATGCCAGATAGATGGCTCTTGGTCCCAGGTCACTTCCCCCGATTCCTATCTGCACAACAGTGTTGAATCGTTTTCCTGTTGAACCGACGATTTTGCCACTACGAACTGCATTGGAGAAGGTCTTGATCCTGGAAAGCTGTTCTTCATAGAAGGCACCTTTGTCTTCTCCATCAGCCTTAACGGGTTTCCCTACTTGACCACGGGTGAGATGGTGTAGCACCAGCCGCTTCTCTCCGGTGTTCATGACCTCGCCATCAACAAGGGCCTGATACTTCTGGGTAAGTTGGAGTTCATCACTCAGCTGTTGGAGGACTGAAAGATGGTTCTCGTCAACGGGCATGGCTGCATAATTGTACACCAACTTTTCGCTGGCATTGACTTGGTAGGATTTGATGCGCTCTGGATGCAGGATTTGTGTTAGGTCACTTGCCTCCAGGTTCCTCAGCGCTTGAAATGAAGTACTTGTATCGAGATTCTTGTATGTCATATCTGTTCGCTCCTTATGGTAGATGAACGCCCCTCCATTGTATTCGGAGGGGCGTATCTGAACAAGGTGTACTTATTCTTCTATGTCAGGGATGCGTGTCTTGAAGCTCTCTTGCAGATCTTCCTTGGTCATCCCTTCGCGGAGGATGACAAAGATAGTGTCATCACCGGCCAAGGTTCCAAGGATCTCAGGGATTGCCAACACGTCCAAGGCAATACCGACCGAATTGGCATGTCCCGGTCTGGTCTTGATAACGCCGAAGTTTCCTGAAAATTCGATGGACAGGATTCCTCTTCGTACATCTTGGATGTAGCTCTTCTCTGATTCACTGATCAGGTCATTTTCCGGCAAGCTATAGTAGTAGCCGGACCAACCATCGGAAATTTTTCCGACCTTGAGCATCTTCAAGTCGCGGGATAGAGTAGCCTGTGTGACTGTGTATCCCTCGGTTTTCAGCATCTCCAGCAGCGTATCCTGGTTGTCGATCCTATTGTTCTTGATAAGTTCCTTGACGACCGCCAACCGGTTGTGTCGTTCCCTCATGGTTTGGATTCTCCTGGAATGGAATATTTATGCGTTTTACACGAATAAAGATACAGTACTATTGACTCCTTTGCAAGCTTCATGGCTTCTTTTTGTCGAACTCTTGACCGGCGACCTCGCTTATAGCATGCTACACAATAGTATGGAGTAAAGGGAGGATTGTATGACAATTGTCTATATCTTGATTGTATTGGTGCTTCTGCTTGCCCTCTATGGGATTAGTGTCTATAACCGGTATGTCCGGCTTCGCAACCAGGCTGAAGAGGCAGAATCAGCAATTGATGCTCATCTGAAACAACGCTATGACTTGGTCCCCAACCTTGTGGAGACGGTTAAAGGGTACGCGAAGCATGAGGAAGAGACCTTTACTAAGGTTATCGAGGCCAGGAATATGGCGATGAATGCATCAGGGATGGTAGACAAGAATGAGGCTAATAATGCTTTCAGCTCCACTCTTAAATCACTGTTTGCACTCAGTGAGGCATATCCAGATCTAAAGGCTAACCAAGGATTCCTGGATCTCCAAGCCCAGTTGCAGAAGATTGAAGAGCAGTTGTTGAGTGCCCGTAAGTATTACAATGCAATTATCAAGCAATTGAACACCATCTGCGAGGTATTTCCTTCTTCAATCATCGCCTCGATGGCCCATTTCTCCAAGAAACCCTATCTGGAAATCGAGGAGGAGGCCCGTTCTCGTGTAGAGGTGAAGTTTTAATGGTAAAGAAAACACTCCTGATACTTTGTGTTCTTGCTCTAAGTCTTACCGCGTTGTCTGCAGAGGACTATCAATTTGATTCGTATGCATTGGAAGTTGATGTGAGGTTGGACAATAGTTATGCAATGCAGGAACACATTGTTGTCGATTTCTCATCTCCTAGGCATGGCATCTTCAGGGAAATTCCGGTTCTCTTTGGTCGGCAGAGAGTCAAGCTTACCAATCTGGAAGCAAACGTGCCGATCATCAAGGACTCGGTATCCTCTGGATATGCTACCTTCCGCCTCGGCTCTGAGGACAGGACAGTCACAGGTATTCAGGAGTACCAGATCAGGTATGACTACGCCATCGGCGATGACAGAAACGATGAATATGATGAGTTCTACTACAATATTGTAGGAGTAGGGTGGCAAGCTCCCATTCAGGATGTCTCTTTTACGGTGAACTTTCCCAAGCCTATTGATCCTTCCATGGTATTCCTCACCGGAGGGGTATATGGCACCACTGCACAGCGTGGGAGCTTCGTGGTCAGTGCTGATGGAAAGACCATAACCGGGGAGGCTCAGGACCTTTACCCAGGAGAAGCGCTTACCCTGCGTGTGCAAATGGAGGAGGGGTACTATTCCGATGTGCGCCCTTTTATTGATTTCACCATACCTGCCTCAATCATTGCCCTGCTGGTCTCCCTTGCTGCCTCTGTACATGCCACGCTTCTCTTCCGCCGCTATGGCAAGGAGGAGCTCTTTATCCCAGTGGTTCGTTTCGACCCTCCCGATGATCTCTCGCCCATGCAAGTGGGATACTTGGCTGATGGGGTTGTGGATAACAAAGATCTTACCAGTATGATTTTCTATTGGGCTGACCAAGGTTGCCTGACCATCAGTGAACTCGGCAAGAAGGAGTTCACCTTCACCAAGATCAAGGAACCTGATACCATCAAGGCTCACGAGAAACACCTATTCTCTGCTTTGTTTGCCTGTGGTGATGGTACAGAAGTGACGCTCAAGCAGTTGGAGAAGAGCTCATTCAGTAAAGATCTTGAGAAGGCAAAGACTGAAGTACGTGCCTATTTCAAGGGAGAGCGGGAACTCAAGGATGGCAAGGCGGAGAGAAAGCGCATTGCAGCCATGCTTTATGGTGCCCTCTCAGTGGTATTGATGGCTATCGCCTCCACTATTTCCTATATTGGCGCTGAAACGGTGGTGTTCTTGGTTGTTGGGTTTTTCAGCCTTGGTACGTTTGCTTTGGTTGCCAGTCGACTGGATGCCATCTGGGAGACTTCTTCCGCTTTCAAGAAGGGATTCAAGTTTTTCCTCTTGGGTATATCGGCACTTTTTCTCTTTGTTTTTGCCTTTCTGTTCATGAACCCGGTATTCGGACATGGAACATTTTACTCGCTCGTCATGGCGTTTTCCCTCGTTGCCTTTCCTGGGTATCTTGGATTCCTTGCCATCGTTACGGGAAAACGTAGTGCGTATGCACAGAAGAAGCTTGAAGAGATAGTTGGATATCGTGAATTCATCAGCAAGGTGGAAATGGACAAGCTGAAAATGATGATCGACAGTGATCCTTCACTGTTCTACCACGTACTCAGCTATGCCATCGTACTTGGACTGGAAGATGTCTGGGCAAAGAAGTTTGCGAAAATTGCACTTGCAGAACCCCAGTGGTATGTTGGGAACCGACCGATCAGGAATGCCCTGTTCTATAGTGCATTGAGCCATAGGATGCATACCAGCGTTATGGAAAAAGCAGTATATGCCCAGGCAAAGAGTGGCTCCAGGTCCCCGGTACGATCCTCCTTTGGATCGGGTGGATTCTCCGGTGGAGGTTTTGGCGGCGGAGGCGGTGGGGCATGGTAATCCCCCAGGAAATACAAAAGGGTTGGTATCGGCATTTCAAGGGTGGTTTGTACCAAGTAGTGGATACGGTCATAGAAAGTGAATCGCTCTCCACCATGGTGCTCTACCGCCCTAAGGATAGCGATTACTTGTGGGTTCGCCCCTACCAGATGTTTATCTCTGAAGTGACACGGGAAGGGAAAACCCATAAACGGTTCACGTATATCGGAGAGAGCCTGAGAGAATAAAAAACGGAGCCATCTTGGCTCCGTTCCCGTTACTGAATCATAGTGGTTGGTTTATTGGCGATAACTGCCGTGTGCCGGTCTGGGTTTTGCGATTGCTTCATTCACACGAAGGTTTCGCCCACCGAAATCCTTGCCATCCAGCTCGGAAATCGCAGCATCGGCAGATGCATCCTCTTCCATTTCCACGAAGGCGAACCCTTTTGGGCGTCGGGTTTCGCGGTCAATGATGATATTGGCACTGAGTACAGTACCGTACTGTGCGAACAGGTCCCGAAGTTCTTCTTCGGTTGTCCGGTAACTCATGTTTCCGACATAAATTTTCTTTGCCATTCAAAGCATCCTTCACAGGCAGCGCCTGTCATTCAATATTGCTTCATGTGGCGCAGTCTTTAACTCTTACCTGTCTGCGGGAGCGATTCAGTAACGCACGCGTGCGAACATTAGGAATTACGTATCAGCTGCAACACAAAAACGAAAGCAATCAAACGGTATCACGGCCCATTTTGGCTGTCAATTATCACACTGGCCCAAAAGCGTGAATTGCCCCATGTCAGCCGGTGGGTTCTTGCATTTATTGAACATTCTTAGCATGATGTCGGTTATGAATAGCAATATACTTGGGTTGGCATTGTCATTTCCCTTTTTAGCGCTCGTCATCTTGGTAGGGATCCTCTTGAGGCGGTATGCTTCAGTTTCCAGTGAGGCGATGCGAAAGTTTGTGCATATTGGTGTTTCGAATTGGTGGTTCATTGAAGTGAATTTCTTTACTTCATTATCCTATGCCCTTGTTGGCCCAGTTCTCTTCATCATCCTTAACAGCTTGTTTACCTTCCTGAATTGGGGCAAAGCCCTTGGAATGGATGACAAGAAGCGAAACTATGGGCTGATTTACTTCCCCATCACCCTCCTGATCTTGGTTGTCTTGCAATATCAGGGAGTTGTTTCCAGCTTGGCTTGTAGCATTGCCGTGTTTGTCATGGGCTATGGTGATGGATTGGCTGCCCTGGTGGGTACCAAATGGGGAAAGAAGAAGCTCCCTGTCCCCGGTATGGTCAAGAGTTGGGCAGGTACGCTGACCATGGCTTCTGTCAGCAGCTTGGTTGCTCTCATTGGATTGGCTTTTTTCACCACACTCTCAGCCCCCGTTGTCTTGGGTATATCCTTGGTGATTGGGGTTTCTGCTGCAGTGATGGAGGCCGTCACTCCTCTTGGCCTGGATAATATCACCGTGCCATTTGTGGTAGTGCTCCTTCTTGGAGTGTTCTTATGAGTGAATACGCGAACCTGGTTCCCCCTAGTGGGTCACTGGCATCGCACTTCAATGCCTTCTTCTTCGCACTCCCTCCTGCCTTCTGGTTGTTGGTCGGTATCATGACCGTGGTGGCAACAGCAAGTTATTTCGCCAAGCAACTCACCCCTGGTGGGGCTGTGGCTGCTTTCTTGGTTGGATTTGGCACTACTTGGGTTCTTGGTTTTGGTGCGCTGGCAACCTTGTTGCTCTTCTTCCTTTCTGCAGGGGTATTGGGAAAGATTGCAAAACGTGCGCTGGCCTTCGATGTGATGAAGATTCATAAGAAGGGTGGTAGGCGTGATGCCTCCCAGGTCTATGCCAATGGATTGATGGCATTGGTCAGTGCACTGCTCTATGCCTTGAATCCTTCCATTCCCTTTTTGGTAATGTTTGGGGCTTCGGTAGGGGAGGCAGCAAGCGATACCTTCGCAAGTGAGGTCGGCATCCTCTCTAAAACCAAGCCAGTTTCCATCATCACTGGACGACCCATGACTCCAGGCCTTAGCGGTGCGGTTAGTCCTCTGGGGCTTGCCAGTGGATTGTTGGGAGCAATACTGGTAGCACTTTGTGTCTGGGGGTGTTTCCTGCCTATCACAGGAAAGAGTGCTCTCTATGTTTCAGTAATCGCATTAAGTTCTTTTTTTGGGTGTTTGCTCGATAGTGTGCTCGGTGCTACCGTCCAGGCTCATTACTATGATGAGGTGGATGACCGTATTACCGAGCATGCAGTAGTGGATGGAAGAATCCTTCCACTTGAGAGAGGAATTCGTTGGGTCGATAATGATGTGGTTAACCTGCTGAGCAATGTGGCTTCAGCCCTGTTTGGCATGTCACTTACCCTGATAATTGGGTAATCTGTATTTTTTACTTGCTTCTCCGCATTTTTCTTTGTATTTTACATGTCGGTAGGCCTAAAGAGGTCTGCTATGTGTAATCGCACCACATATTCTTTAAGTGAGGATATATAGTATGGCAAAACAATTGCAGTTCAATGAAGAGGCACGCAAGTCCCTGGTGGCTGGTGTTGAAAAGATCTCCCGCGCAGTAATGGCAACGCTTGGCCCGAAAGGTCGCCTGGTTGTTCTCGACAAGAAGTTCGGTGCTCCGACTGTCACGAAAGACGGTGTTTCCGTAGCACGCGAAATCGAGCTGGAGAACCCGTTTGAAAACATGGGTGCCCAGCTTCTGAAGGAAGTTGCAACCAAGACCAACGATGTTGCAGGTGATGGTACCACCACCGCTACCGTTCTTGCCTGGTCCATTATCAAGGAAGGCATGAAGAGTGTGGCCGCAGGTGTAAACCCAATGGGTATTCGCCGTGGTATCGACAAGGCTGTTGCTGACGCCGTTGCCGAGATCAAGAAACAGGCCAAGATGATCAAGGACAAGGAAGAGATTGCACAAGTCGCTTCCATCAGTGCAAACAATGATCGCACCATCGGTGATGAGATCGCCAATGCGATGGAGAAGGTTGGTCTGGACGGAGTAATAACCGTTGAAGAGTCCAAGACCATCGAGACCACCACTGATTTCGTGGAAGGAATGCAGTTCGATCGTGGTTATCTCTCTGCATATTTCTGCAATAATCGTGATACCATGACCGCTCTTCTTGATGATCCTTTCATCCTTATCTATGACAAGAAGATCAGCAACATGAAAGAGTTGCTTCCTGTGCTCGAGAAGGTTGCCCAGGCAAGCAAGCCTCTGCTCATCATCGCAGAGGATGTGGACGGTGAAGCTCTTGCAACATTGGTTGTAAACAGTGTTCGTGGCATCTTGAACGTCGTTGCTGTTAAAGCTCCTGGATTCGGTGACCGCCGCAAGGCAATGCTTGAGGATATCGCTATCCTTACCGGTGGCGAGGTCATCAGTGAAGAGCTTGGCCTGAAACTTGAGAATGCTGATCTTTCCCAACTTGGACGCGCAAAGAGCATCAAGGTTGAGAAGGAGAATACCACGATCATCAATGGAAACGGCAAGCAGAGCGATATCAAGGATCGCATTGCCCAGATCAAGGCCCAGATTGGGGACACGACCAGTGACTATGACCGCGAGAAACTCCAGGAACGTCTGGCCAAACTTGCAGGTGGCGTTGCCGTCCTGAATGTGGGTGCTGCTACCGAAGTTGAGCTGAAGGAGAAGAAGCACCGTGTTGAGGATGCTCTTTCCGCTACCCGCGCAGCAATCGAGGAAGGCGTCATCCCTGGTGGTGGTGTTGCACTTATTCAGGCTGTCCAGGTGATGGACAAGATGGATATCTCCAAGTTCACTGAAGATGAGCAGGTCGGATACAAGATTGTCCGTCGTGCACTTGAGGAGCCAATTCGCCAGATTGCCCAGAATGCTGGACTTGATGGTTCACTTATTGCTGACAAGTGCAAGCATGAGAAGCCGGGTATCGGCTATGATGCTGAGAGTGGCAAGTGGGTCAATATGTCCGAAAGCGGTATTATCGATCCGGTCAAGGTCACCAGAAGTGCATTGCAGAACGCTGCATCCATCGCTTCTTTGATTCTTACCACCGAATGTGTTGTAACAGATATTCCAGAACCCGCAGCTCCTGCAGGTCCAGGACCTGAGGGCATGGGCGGGATGATGTAATCCCACGCTCTGCAAAAGGGGTCGCTTTCCGGCGACCCTTTTTGCCGTCTTATGGCTTCTGATACTGAAACTTGACTAGTGGATAGCGAACGTGCTACTTTAATCGATACTTGGAAAATTGGATGCGAAGTTTTCTTCCGCCTCTTTTCTGCATCCGATTTTATGCAAAGTGAGGATTACCAATGCTTTCATTGATTAGTGCTATGGCAGCCCCTGAAACGGCCGGCGCCGCAGGTTCAACCGGTTCGATGATGACGACCTTTGTTACGTTCGGTCTCATCATTGTTATCTTCTATTTCTTGATTATCCGTCCGCAAAAGAAGCGGGACAAGGAAACCAAGGAGATGCTCTCCTCTATTAAGAAAGGGGATAAGGTTGTCTCGATTGGTGGAATTCATGGAACCGTTGTTGCGGTGAAAGAGACTACCGTGGTGGTAAAGGTTGACGACAACACGCGTATGGAGTTCTCCAGAAATGCTATCAGCAGCATCGTAAACAGAAAGGGCGATGGTGCAACTGCTTCCAGCAAGAAGAAGAGCAAAAAGGAAGAGCAAGTATCTGCTCCTGAGAAGAGTGTTGAGGCTCCCGTTGAGGAAGTCCCTGCTGAAGCTGAAGCTGAGAAGAAAGACAAATAATTCTATAAAAGACATCTGGAGAGTATCATGAAAAAACGGAGTCGTCTGGTGGTCGTTCTGGTGGTCGTCTTGTTGTGCGGGTTCTTCCTCTATCCCACGATTGCTTGGTATGGATTCGTACCGCAGGACACCAAGGAACTTGCAACAGGCTCAAATGTACAGATTAAGGAGTATTCCCGTGGACAGGCTTCACGCGATCTCCGCTCGCTCAAGGAGTTGGTCGCTGATGACCCACAGGCAGCCCTGCCTTCTGAGTTCTCCTATCTAAAGGATTACGCGAAGGAAAATTACAAAGCCATGAAGCGTTCAGTTCCCCGGAATTGGACTCTTGAAGCATTGTTTGCTGGGTTCTACAACGAACAGGATATGTTCGATTCAGCTGAATCCTACTACCGCACGTCCTTGCTTGATCTGAAGACTTTGGGAAACAAAGCACTACAGCTTGGACTGGACCTTGAAGGTGGTATGAGTATTCTCTTGGAGGCTGATGTTGCTTCCTACGAAGAGAAGATTGGCAAGACTGCATCCTCGGGTGAGATTTCTGAGGCGATTCGCCAGGATATCGAAATTCTTGAGAAACGAATTGACCAATTTGGTGTCAGTGAGCCTGTCATCCGTTTACAAGGTGATGACCAGATTCTCATTGAGATTCCAGGTGCTGCCGACCCAGAGCGTGTTAACTCCTTCCTTCGTGGTAAGGGCTCCCTTGTCTTCAAGATTGTCGACACCACCCTTACCGCTGAATTGAATACTTACTACACCGAGAATCCTTCTGAGGTTTATACCGATACTGGTGCATTGAAGCAGCCTGATTTCTTGCCCGCTGGTAAGATTGCTGCTGGTTATTATATCAGTGACGAGTATGGGATCGATGAGCTGGAGAGCTATGTAGTAATAGAGGAAGAGATCGGCCTTGATGGAATCCACCTTGAGAGTGCAACCACGGCAACCGATGGTATCACCGGTCGGCCTGTGGTCAACTTCCAGTTGGACAGCCTTGGTGGCGATATCTTCTACAAGCTCACATCTACCCACGTTGGAGATACCATGGCAGTTGTTATGGACGGCAAGGTTAAGGCCATGGCCACCATCAATGAAGGGATCAGGAGCAACGTTCAGATTTCCGGTTTCGATGCAGAGGAAGCAGCTGACCTTGCTATTGTTCTGCGTACCGCTGCGCTTCCCATCGAGCTGGTTGTCAGCAGCCAGCAGGCTGTTGGTGCTACCCTTGGTGAAGATGCTGTATCGGCTGGTTTGAAGGCCATTGCTGTTGGACTTGCTCTGGTAATCATTCTGATGTTCGCTTACTACCACGTCAGTGGCCTTGTGGCAAACCTCGCATTGTTGCTGAACTTGTTCTTCATGATCAGTGTTCTCTCTGCTTTCAATTTCACGCTGACCTTGACCAGTGTTGCCGGTCTTATCCTTACCTTGGGTATGGCTGTTGATACCAATGTCATCATCTTTGAGCGTATTAAGGAAGAGCGAAGGTTGGGCAAGAGTGATGTTGCCGCAATCAAGGCGGGATTTGATAAAGCATTCTGGACTGTCATGGATGCAAACATAACCACAATCATTGCAGCTCTGGTACTCTCCCAGCTTGGAAGCAGTGCAGTCAAGGGCTTTGCGAATACCCTTGCCATCGGTATTGTGAGCTCGGTATTTACTGCGTTGTTTGTTTCGCATCTTATCTTTGATGCGACCGTCGCCCAACGTGAGGGCAAGAAGCTACACATCAGCTGGAGGAAAAACTAAATGCTTAAGAAAGATATTCCTGTTATCAAGCTTCGCTGGTACGCCTGGGCTTTGGCTGTAGTCCTCCTGCTCGCCGGAGGTATCTCCTTCGCTGTGTTGGGTGGTTTTAACCTGGGTGTTGATTTTGAAAGTGGATTGAGCCAGAGAATTCAGATAGCTCCCATTGGATTGGAAGTTACCTATGCTGGGAACAAGGATGCAGTCCTTGCTGTCTCAGGTTCTGGCCTTAATCTTGAAGTTCGCGGTGATGAAGGGGTTTCCAGTACCAGCTTCAGTGCTTCCGAGTATCCAACTGCACAGGATCTTGCAACAGCACTTGGTGCTGTGCAGAACATCAATGTGGCAGTTGTTGACGGGTCATTGGAAACAGCTCAGCTCCTCAGTGGGTATGGATTTCCTGCAACGCTCTCTGCTGAACCTACCAAGCTGAATTTCCAGAGCAGTGGAAATGCAAACATCGAAGATGTACGTTCTGCTTTGGATTCACTGGGTAATGTACGTGTGCAGACCGTTGGGGTGGATGGAAGCCAGACCTTCCAGGTCCGTCTCGGCATCAAGGAAGGTGCAACTCAGGATTCCATGGAAACCGAAGTGAAGAATGCATTGAATGCTGCATTCGGTGCTGGTAATGTAGTGGTTCTCCAGAGTGATTACATTGGACCGAAGTTCAGTGCAACGTTGCTCTCCAGCTCCATCCTCGCCATCGTGGTTGCAATGGCCTTGATCCTCCTCTATATCTGGGTCAGGTTCCGTTTTGCTTATGCAGTGTCATCCTTGATTGCACTTGTGCATGATATCTTGATGATGCTTACGGTAATTACGCTCTTCCGCTTTGAGTTCTCTGGTATCACTGTTGCAGCGCTGCTGACCATCATTGGTTACTCACTGAACAATACAATCGTTATCTTCGATCGTATCCGTGAGAATGTGGTATTGGCACCAGATGCTTCGTTGAGTGTGAATATTGACCATAGCGTTACACAGTCATTGAGTAGAACGGTAATGAGTGCAGTCACCACCTTGATCGCTATCATCCCGCTCGCAATCTTTGCTTCCGGTGACATCCAGCTCTTTGCAGTGAAGATGGGATTTGGTATCCTCTTTGGAACCTACTCATCCAACCTGCTTGCACCTGCGATGCTTTACTGGATCAGCAATGCTCAGGCAAAGAAAAAAGAGAAGAAAGCAGAGTAACCTGTCTCTTCTTGCAAGTCATACGCTGCCGCACTCTTATCATGTGGCAGCGTTCTTGTCATAATGGGGGTGTATGAAACTGATACTTTCCAGAACCATGGGATATTGCAAGGGGGTGTCCAGGGCCTTGGACCTTGCTACCTCTGCATTGCAGGAGGCAAAAGACGCCCACAAGCCTGTATATTCCTTGGGTAAGCTTATTCATAACGATGACACGTGTGCCTTTTTCGCTGATCAGGGGATGCAGGTTATTACAGGAGCAGAGGGGCATGAGCCCGGATTGGTTGTACTGCGTGCACATGGAGTACCCGAAACGGTGCGATCTTCTTTTGTGGAAGCTGGTTTTGACTTGGTTGATGCTACATGTCCGGTTGTGAAGCATAACCTCTCAAGAATTTCTGCATATGCACCTACGCATACCATCTTGATTGTTGGGCACCCTGGTCATCCGGAGACGCTTGCCATGCGAGGGGTCCAGTGCGAAGGGAAGGTCTGCGATACCATCCTGATTTCTGGTCCTGAGGATGTTGGTACCCCGGAACCAGGCAAATCCTATGTGGTGTTTGTGCAGACAACGTTTGATCAGGGATTATGGAATACCATTCAAAAAGCCTTAAGGGAATGGGAGCAGTATGGATGTACGATGCTCTTTGCCAATGAGGTCTGTCCCAGTTCCATCAATCGTCGGCAGGCCACCCTTGAGCTGACTGATGCATGTGATGCAGTGGTGGTGATAGGGGGGAAGGAGAGTGCAAACACCAGGGCGCTCTACCAATTGGTACGAGAAAAGGGAAAGATGGCCTGGCATATAGAGAATGAAACAGAAATTACCGACGATATGCGCAGCTATGATATACTGGGTATAACAGCAGGGGCATCAACCCCCTCTCTGGTGATTCAACGCGTAATCGATAGGTTGCAACAGGAGTGATACATGGAAACAGGTTATCGGGGAATACCAATTCCCACCATCAAGAGGCTTCCCTCCTACCTTAGGCTTTTGCAGGGGTACCGGGAGCAAGGAATGGAGATGGTCAGCGCTACTACCTTGGCCGAAGAGCTTGGATTGAAACCAATTCAAGTACGTAAGGACATTTCCTGTACCGGGATCGAGGGCAAACCCAAGGTAGGCTTTGCTGTTGTTAAGCTCATTGAGGCAATCATCCACACCTTGGGGTGGGACAATGCTACCGATGCAATTGTGGTGGGCGCCGGCCATTTGGGCTCCGCTCTTGCACGCTATGAGGGGTTTGAGAGTTATGGGCTCAAGATCGTGGCAGCATTCGATGTTGATCCCAATAAGTGGGATACTTGGCTTGGGGATGTCCCGGTCTTTCCTTTGAGCAAGGTCAAGGAGTACATCGATCGGCACCATGTAAATATCGGAGTCCTTGCTGTTCCAGCCGACCAAGCCCAGGAGACAGCTGAGCTGCTCATGGAGTGTGGGTTGCTGGCCATATGGAATTTTGCACCCAAGGATTTGAAACTCCCCGAGCATGTGGTGGTCCAGCGTACCGATCTGGCTACAAGTTTTGCAGTTCTCTCTGCCAAGGTGCGGCAAAAGATGAACAAGAAAGACCTAAGTAGCGAATTGGATGATTGGTAATTTCTAGTGCACTGATAAGAGGGGTATCGTAAGGATACCCTTTTTTAATGTGAATACAAGCATATTATATTGTATTATTAATGATAATATGTGATTTAAAAACCATAATATCTCAATAATAAATTCCTTTCAATCAAATATTCGTTGACTCTAGGGTTGTTTCTTCGCTACCATGGCGGCAAGAGATTAGATAATGAGGTCATTGATGAAGAAACTGGTCGTGGAGCTGTGCATGGGAAGCTCTTGCTTTGCTCGGGGGAACTCTCAGACACTTGCAGCATTGGAGTCCTATCTTCAGGAGTCTGGGACTGCAGATTGTGTGGATTTGATAGGACACTTATGCATGGGAGATTGCTCCAAAGGTCCGAATATTCGTATTGCCGATACCACCTACCAAGGGCTTTCTGCCGATGAGGTGGTTCAGTTGGTTGTGCATGAACTGAAAGAGCGGGAAGGGATGCAATGATCCATCCTATATATACAGAGTTGACCGAGTGCCGTGACTGTTACAAGTGTGTTCGCGGCTGTCCTGTAAAAGCTATCCAGGTAAAGGATGGCTCAGCAGTAGTGGTAAAGGACCGATGTATCTATTGCGGACACTGTGTTGATATCTGTCCATCCCATGCCAAGAAAATTCGTGGTGATTTGGCACGGGTTCGCCAGTTTGTCCAGAGCGGAAGAAAGATCTTCTGTTCTCTAGCCCCTTCCAGTGCAGCAGAATTCCCCTTCAGCACCGATAGCTTGGTGGTCGCGCTTACTCGTCTGGGCTTTAGTGGGGTAAGCGAAACAGCCATCGGGGCTCATCTGGTAAACCAGGCAATTGAGATGTATGCAGAATCCCACGATGGAAACTGTCCATGGATTTCCACAGCCTGCCCAACGGTGGTCCAGACGGTAAAAAAGTACTATCCCTCATTGGTGGACCAACTCAGCAAGGTGCCCTCCCCATTGCAGTGCCATAGTGCCTATTTACGGGCACTCTATGGAGAAGAGATTGGAGTGGTCTTTATCGGTCCTTGTATCGCAAAAAAGGTGGAGGCAGACCAGAGCCCAGGCTATCCGGATTTTGCCTTGACCTATGAGGAACTCAATGCCTGGCTCCTTGCTGAGCATATTGACTTGGAACAGATTGAAAGAGAGATTTCCCTTGACCCTTCCAGTGTACCCTCCCTGGTTCCTTGCCGTGCTGGTAAGTCTACGCTCTACCCTGTAGAGGGCGGGATGATAGCCTCATTGAAGTGGGGAGGTGATCCCTTCCAGACCCATGCTGTTGCCATCAGTGGTATGAATCAGGTGGTAGGGACACTATCAGGGATGGAGAGGGAAGACCAGAATACAGCATTCCTCGAACTCCTCGCCTGCGAAGGTGGTTGCATCAATGGACCGGTAAGCAACCAAGGGCGTTCCTCTGCTTCCAAGAAAAGCCTAAGTTCACGCTATACCCGTAGTCGGATCACCGATCAAGGTCCTGTATTTAATGGAGATGCAGCATTTGTTGCTAAGCTCCTTGAACAAGGCTATTCCCTGATTGAGAAACATACTGCTGAGGTAG
>NZ_JAEKNT010000446.1 GCF_016406725.1 Sphaerochaeta sp. S2
TATAAGAAACAGTAAATAACCTTGCTTTTTGAAGCTTTTCTTCATGTCGAACTGTTTCCTCTTCAAGGGCAGAGCGATGAATGGCGATGTTTTCCTGTAGTTCCCTGACTGACAACTGAGAAGGGAGTGCTGAGGCAAGACTGGCTATCTGTCCTGAGAAATTGAGAAAGAACCTCGCACTATCCGCTTTTGAGAGAGCCCATCCACCTTCCACATCATTCCTGAGCATCAAGGGATTATCCATCTCAAGTTGGTAGATGAATGCATTCAGATCATAGAGGGTTACCTCAGCCGATGGGGCACTGAGAATCTGGCCGGTTCGGTCATTTGAGGTTTCAAACAAGACGATATCATGTACGGTGTTTCCCACTACTTCATTATTGACCAAGACCTTGTTGCCTATCGTATTCGTGGAGTTGCTGGCAAGTTCCAAGGTAGGAAGCTCTCTCATAAGACCGCTGTAGAGTTCACGATACTTCTTGGTACTCCAAGGGAGTGCCTTGTCTGCGGTAAGGAATGTCATGAATGAAAAGACCAGGGAGATGAGGATGATGGGTAGAAACACATGTTTCAATGATATCCCACTACTACGGATTGCGAGGATCTCATTGTTCCCCGAGAGGTCCCCGATTACCATGCTTGAAGCAGTGAGGCTGGAGAACGGGAATGTGTAGAGCAAAAACTGTGGGATTGAGAGCATTACCAGTTGGAATACTGAGAAATAATCCACCTGCTTGAGGAGTATCCGTTGGGCAATAAGAAGAATCTGGTTGATGAAAAAGATGAAAAAGAAAAAAAAGAACGCCACAATAAAGGAAAGGAGGTACTCCCTTCCTATGTGGCGATATACTAAGCTGAATCGTGCACCTTGCTTCAACGCTATACTCCCGTTGAACCAAAACCTCCACTTCCCCTTTCTGTAGCATCAAGCTCCATAGTCGGTAAAAAGGAGGCTTGTTCACACCGTGCGATAACCATCTGTGCGATACGGTCTCCTGTATGGATGACCACGTCCTTCTCCCCATGGTTGACCAAGAGGACAGCCACCTCTCCACGATAATCACTATCGATGGTACCAGGGCTGTTGAGAACGGTAATCCCATGTTTGGCAGCAAGCCCGCTTCTTGGCCTGACCTGTGCCTCATATCCAGGAGGAACCTGAATGCTCAACCCGGTGGGGATCTTTGCATAGGAACCTGCCTTAAGGAGTAAATCCTCCTCCAGGCAGGCCGAAAGATCAGCACCTGCACTTCTCTCCGTCCCATATACGGGAAGGAGAGCGTGCTCATTGAGCTTCTTGACCTTTACCGGAATCGAATGGCTCTCCATGTTATTTGGCATTGCCTTCGATTGCATCGATGTAACTCAGGTTCAAACGACCCTGACGGTCGATCTCGATAAGTTTCACCGGTACGGACTGGCCAACAGTGAGTACATCTTCGACGTTCTGGACACGAGTCTTGGCAAGCTTGGAAATATGGCAAAGCCCTTCCTTACCTGGCAGGATCTCGATAAAGGCACCGAAGTCCATGATCCTCTTAACGGTTCCCTGGTAGATTCTTCCTACTTCGGGTTCCTCAACGATGGACTGTACCAATTCCTTGGCCAGCTTAGCCGCAGCAGCATTCCTACCGAAGATGGTAATGGTCCCGTCATCAGCAATATTTACTTCTGCACCACTCTGGCTTGCAATTGCCTTGATCGTCTTACCACCGGTTCCGATGACAGCGCCGATCTTCTCAAGGTCAACCTTCATGGTCAGGATCTTGGGAGCGTATTCGTTGATCTCCTCACGAGGAGTCTTCAGGGTAGCTTCCATGATATTCAGGATATGGATTCTTCCTGCCTTGGCCTGTTCAAGCGCCTTCTTCATGATCTCAGGGGTAACACCGGCAATCTTGATATCCATCTGGAAAGCAGTGATACCTTCGCGGGATCCAGTTACCTTGAAGTCCATGTCGCCAAGGTGGTCCTCTTCACCGAGAATATCACTGAGTACCACATACTTGGAGTAATCAGCACCTTCGGTGATCAAGCCCATGGCAATACCGGCTACAGGAGTCTTTACAGGAACACCAGCATCCAGCAATGAAATACAACCACCACACACCGATGCCATGGATGAGGAGCCGTTTGACTCCATGATCTCACTGACAACACGGATGGTATAAGGGAATACATCCTTGGATGGGATGATAGCCTCCAGAGCTCTCTGGGCAAGGTGACCATGCCCAATCTCTCTTCTACCGGTGGAGAGCCTTCCGGTCTCACCAACACTGTAGGGAGGGAAGTTGTAGTGCAGCATAAAGGAACTGAAGGATTTCTCACCATCAATGGTATCAAACATTTGCTCATCACTGGAGGTACCAAGCGTGGTGACTGCCAAGGCCTGGGTCTCACCGCGGGTGAAGAGGGCTGAACCATGGGTTCTGGATAAGAGTCCAACCTCACAGGTGATCGGTCGAATTTCATCTACCTTCCTGCCATCGGTACGAACACCTTCGTTGAGGATGGAGGCGCGAAGAATCTCATATTCGAGGTCTTCGAAAAGCCCACCAAGCTGGCCTGGACGATTCTCGTCCTCAGCAATCAATTCAGCAAACTTTTCCTTCACCTGTTCATGCACCTCAGCAAGAGCAGCATAGCGCTCCATCTTGCCCTTGACGAAGGATGCTTCCTTGATCAGGGGATAGGCAAATGCTTTCACAGGCTCAAGCCAGGAAAGGTCAACTGTGCTCTCGATGATGGGGAGTTTCTCTTTTCCTGCAAGTTCACGAAGTTCAAGCTGTGCATCACAGAGTTTGGTGATGAAAGGCTGGGCAGTTGCGATTGCCTCAAGCATCACTTCTTCACTCACCTCTTTTGCACCACCTTCAACCATGGTAATCCCATCACGGGTACCAGCAACAACAATATCGAGTTCGCTCTTTACAATTTCACTGAAGGTAGGATTGACAATATACTTGCCATCAAGAAGTGAAATGCGTACAGCAGCAATAGGGCCACCGAATGGGATATCACTGATGGTAACTGCAGCACTTGCTGCATTCATGGCAATGATGTCGGGGGTGTTGTTCATGTCAGATGAGACTGCAGTGGGGACAATCTGGATTTCCCTACCGAAGGCCTTGTTGAACAGGGGGCGCATCGGACGGTCGATCAAGCGGCTGACGAGAATTTCCTTGTCCTTGGGGCGGGCTTCCCTCTTAAGGAATCCACCAGGGATCTTTCCTGCAGCATAATATTTTTCATTATACTCAACACTGAGTGGTACATAGTCCAGACCTTCATTGGGTTGTTTGCCACAGCAGACCGTTGCGATAACCGCACTCCCTTCATAATGGGCATAGACGGAGCCATTGGCTTGTTTGGCAATTTTTCCGGTTTCAAAAACCAGGTCGGAGTTACCAATCCGTACAGATACTTTCTTAACTTCCATTTTACTTTTTCCTTTCTTCGTTCTTTTTGTTCTTCCTTACTATATCATATAAATAGCTCCAACAGCCTGAAAAGCCATCGGAGCCATTCACACAAAATTACCGTGAAAACACCACCGTTATTTTCTCAGACCGAGGTCTGCGATCAGCGCACGGTAGGCGTCGATGTCATTGTTGCGCAGATACTTCAGAAGACGTCTGCGTTGTCCGACCATCTGCAACAACCCTCTTGTTCCAGCATGATCCTTAGGATTTGCCTTGAAGTGAATCTGCAGGTCGTTGATTCTGGCGGTCAACAAAGCAATCTGTGCCTGGGTTGATCCAGTGTTCTTCTCATCACCACCATACTTTGCGATGATTTCTTGTTTCTGTTCTTTCGAGATCATGAACTACTCCCCTTAGCAATTAAGCTAAGTCTTTTTGTACGTAACAGTTTCATATCCCACATTACCTCTTTTGGAATAATCAGAAGGTCTTCATCCCCTATGATTGTTTTCACAGGAACCTTCGTATCATCCGAAAGTGTAAGGTAGGCATCATACACGCCAGCCATCGGTAGCAATTGCATGAAGGAAGCCGTACGGTACAGCAGCCCGTCATCTGTAAACTTGGAGGGGTGAGCCACCAAATCCAACTCATACGGTCTGCCGAGCATACTTTGGATTTCTTCCAAAGCGCCCTTAAGAAGTTTTTTACGCACCAAGGTACTTGAAACAACCTCTCTTTTGTCGGTCTGGACAAAAGGAGGAACTTCCACAAATGCCCCAGGTGACAATCGGTTCAGATATTCCTGCAGCTGAACAGGTCCGGCACTTGACGCCGGGGCACCGCAGCGGAAATCTTCTCCGACAACCATCGCCTTGACTTGGCAAAAAGCACAAACCAAAGTTAGGAACTCCTCAGCTGTGAGTTTACTGAAATCAGCAGAAAAGTCAATGACTACCATATGGTTAACACCAAGATTGGCAAGGATTTCCTGCATTTGTCCTTCAGTGGTGAGCTTGGAATGGTATGGTTGGCTTTTCGTTGCCATCTTGGGATTTTTGTCGAAGGTAATCACCATACTCTCCCACTCATTTTCCTTGGCTAGTGAGATTGTACGGTCCAGAATGGTCAAGTGGCCACGGTGAAGACCATCGAATACACCGATGGAGACTACCATTGGTACCTGCCAGAGGACCGGATGAGCTGAAAGATGCATGAAATCATACCGTTTCATACTGCCTCCCCCCTGAAAACGGGTGTATTTGAGCAATCAGACGATTTTCCTCAATATTGGATACTGCTCGCAGGATACCATCCTTGCTGTACAAGGCACCAAAGACTGCATCCCTACCCTCCTTGATGCACGTCATCCTCTGGGGATAACCACCATTGGCTACACGAAACAATTCTGAATCAGGTATTTCAAATATACTGATGGTATCCAGTCTTTTCAGAAATGCATCAGTGTACTGCATGGAGGATACGAGTTCTTCTGTTTGTTTTGCATCTACCGCTTCATCAAGGGAAAACGGCCCAATGCTGGTTCTCGTCAAAGCAGTAAGGTATGCCCTACTTCCACACGCTTTTCCCAGATCCCTGGCAATACTTCGGATATAGGTGCCTTTTGATACATGGATGTCTGCAACAAGGACACCATCCTCATAGCTGATTGGGGTAAATGCATAAATGGTGATCGGTCGTTTTGGCATGACCACCTCCTTACCCTGCCTGACCAGCTTGCTTGCCCGTTTCCCATTGATATGCAAGGCACTATAGGCAGGGGGTTCCTGCTCTCCTTCCCCCACAAACGATGGAATGGCTTGCAAAATTGTTTCATAGGAAGGAATAGCCGATTCTGCTATCACCTCCCCTTCCGGGTCAAGGGTATCGGTCTCTCTTCCAAACTGGATATGGGCACGATACTGCTTGTCCATCTGGGAAAACAGGACGTTCAGTTTGGTCATACTGCCTGTCAACACAATCAAGAGTCCCTCTGCAAACTTATCAAGCGTACCAGCATGCCCTACTTTTGGGTCTATGGTACGCTTGATATCGTTAAGACTCGAAAAACTTGTCAGTCCCCGTTTCTTGTTGATGAGGAGAATACTAGCGTTCTTTCCCATCTTCCACCAATGAATCTATCAAGGCATTGATCTTTTGACCTTCTTTCAGAGAGATGTCTGCCTTGAATCTCAGTACAGGGGTATTCCGGGTTTTCAGGAATGCCCCTACACGTTTCTGAATGAATCCACTTGCTTTCTGCAACCCCGCAACACTCTCCTCAAGGCTCTTGTCATCAAGAACCGAGGAGATGAAGACGGTCGCATAGGCATTGTCCTGGGAGAGCTCCACCTTGCTTACCGAGCAAAGGGTGCTAACCAGGGGATTTTTCACCTCCCCTTTGACGATCAGCATGCTGATCGCCTCAGAGAGTTTTGCTTCTATTCGCTTCTGGCTATATTCACTCATGGTTGTTATTCACTTTTTGATACCAACTTGCGGGCGATCTCCTCAGTCTCTATGATCTCAAGGATATCTCCAACATGCAAGTCGTTGAAATTTTCAAGTCCAATACCACATTCAAAGCCTTCTGCAACTTCTCTCGCATCATCCTTGAACCGCTTCAAGCTCGAAATCTTGACTTTTTCGGAAGTGAGCTGGATATCTTCGCGGAAGACCCTTGCATAGGCATTTCTCTTGACCTTTCCACTGGTAACCATACATCCGGCAATCGTTCCAATTCTGGGTACCTTAAAGGTATCACGGACCTCAACAGTACCGATCTCAACCTCATGTACCTCAGGACTGAGCATACCTTCCATAGCACTTCTGATATCGTCTACCACATCATAGATGATGTTGTACTTACGGATCTCGATCTTCTCCTGGTCAGCAAGGACCTGGGCTCTTGGAGTCGGGCGTACATTGAACCCGATAACCAATGCCTCAGATGCACTGGCCAAGGTGACATCACTTTCAATGATTGCACCGGCACTTGCACGGATTACATTGAGATGGATCTCATCATTGGAGAGTTTCTGCAGTGCACCCTGCAAGGCCTCGACTGATCCCTGTACATCACCCTTGATGATGACATTGAACTCCTGGATGGTCCCTTCCTTGATCTTGGTGTAGAGATTGTCCAGGGTAACCTTCTTCACATTGCGGCTATCCCCGATTCTCTCAAGCTCCTGTCGTTTGTTACCAACCTGACGAGCCTGTCTCTCATCTTCGGTGACCTGGAACGGATCGCCTGCTCCCGGGATATCCGAGAGACCGATGATCTCAACAGGAGTGGAAGGACCAGCCTCCTCAATCTTTTTCCCCTTGTCATCAAACATGGCTCTAACACGGCCTGGATAAATACCGGCAACATAGTGATCTCCCTGTCTCAGGGTACCACGTTCGATCAAGATGGAGGCAACAATACCCCTACCCTGGTCGATTCTGCTTTCAATGATCTTTCCTTCAGCCCTGCAATTTGCATTGACTTTCAGTTCAAGCATTTCAGCTTCAAGGAGGATGGTATCAAGCAATTCGTCAATACCAATCTTCTTCAGTGCAGATATCTCACAATACAGTGTCTGTCCGCCCCATGCCTCAGGCATCAGGCCAAGGTCAGAGAGCTGTTGCATGACACGCTCAGGCTTAGCCTCAGGCAGATCACACTTGTTGATCGCTACAATGATGGGAACATTAGCTGCACGAGCGTGGTCAATAGCTTCACGGGTTTGCGGCATCACACCATCATTGGCTGCTACCACCAGAATGACAATATCAGTAACCTGCGCTCCACGGGCACGCATCATGGAGAATGCGGCGTGTCCAGGAGTATCAAGGAAGACAACCTCACCCTTTCCAGGGAGATCGACCTTGTAGGCTCCGATATGCTGGGTAATCCCACCATACTCACCTTCGGCAACCTTGGTGGAACGAATTGCATCAAGCAACTTGGTCTTACCATGGTCAACGTGTCCCATAACCGTCACGATTGGAGCACGATTAATCAGGTCCTCATCCTTGTCCGGATCACTAACGATCAGGGTTTCATCATAGAGGGAGACCAGATTAACCTGACAGTTGTATTCACTACAAATGATTTCAGCTGTTTCGTGGTCAATCTGTTGGTTGATGGTAACCATCATACCCATCTTAAGAAGCTTCGCTATGATCTCTCCAGCCTTCAAGTTCATCTTCTTTGCAAGGTCACTTACCGTAATGACCTCCATCATGTCAATGGACTTGGGTACTGCTGCAAGTTTGGCTGCTGCCTGTTGCTTGCGTCTCTGGATCTGGAATTCCTTCTCTTCTTCGGCATTCCGTTTCTTATACGTAGCGTTGTTTTTCTTTTTGAAGCTTTTCTTGTTGGTACGCTGGTTAACAGGAGCCATATCCTGCATAGGAGGTCGATTCCCTCCTCTACCTTGCGGTCCACCAAAGGGAGGACGGGGGCCACCAGGTCCTCTGAATCCAACACCACCGCCACTGCGTTGGAATGGAGCGCCACCCCTTGCAGGACCGTTCGGATTAGGCCTGTATCCACCAGGTCTGGCAGGTCCACGATTATCCTGGCCCTGATACCCACCTGCTCCAGCAGGTCTGGCTGGACCACGATTGTCCTGACCCTGATACCCACCCCTGTTGTTGTTGGGGCGGAATTGTGGTCTGGTCCCAGGAGCTGGACGTCCTCCAACCATTCCTGCTACACGTGGGCCGGAACTGGGGACCGGACTCTCTTTGGAAGAGATGCCACCAGGATTCTTATCCTGCAACTCCTTATGATCCTTGACCGTCAATCCCTGGTTGGGAACCGGTGGCAGATTAGTCGGCCTGATGACGACCGGACCGTTATGCAAGGGAGAAGAGGATAGGTTCTCTGACCCACTGTGACGATGGGCCTTTCGTACCACACTGCTTGTGCGGCCATCAGAAGCTGTCTTCTTCTTTTCAGATGCTTCCTTGCTGCCTTCATCCTTGGAGGTCTTCTTGCCTTCCTGCTTCTCATTCTCGGGCTTTTCAGCCTCCTTGCGAGCCTGAGGCTTTACCACGACTACCTTCTTCTTAACCACTACCACCCTACGCTTTTCAGCGGGAGCTTTTGGCTTGGACTCAGGTTCTTTGGCGGGACTCTTCTGCTCTTTGTTGTGTTCCGTAGGATTCACAACATGTTTGATCAACGTTGCTTTTGGCTTGTTATTCTCTTCCGACATTATTTCCTCTATAATTTACTCTACCTCAAATACCAGACCTGTACCACAGTTTGGGCACACATTCATATCCTCTGTGATGGAGGAACCACAATTGGGACAGACATACTCAGTCTCAGTTTCCTCTTCATCTTCAACGATATCAACGTACTCATTGATGGTATCCATGATTGCAATAATCTCTTCCTCGCTCAAATCACTGAAGCTCGCGAGATCCTCTTCGCTGAGATTGATGAACTCTTCAACACTATACACATCGTGGAAATGGAGTTTCTTCAGCAACATCTCATCCAAAGGAAGTTCAGAGAGGGCAATCTCATCCTCATCAACGAAGCTCTCCTCAGGAACAACCTCGCCTTCCTGTCCAATAATCACTTCCTCATCATTCTGGGCAACGAGTTCTTCACCATAGTACTCTTGCTCATCAAGGAAGATGCTTTCAGCCCTTGATCGGGCTTCCTTGGCAATATCCATCTCATCAAACTGAGCCTGGGTCTTCACATCAATCATCCAGTCGACCAACTTATTGGCCAGACGGACATTCAGACCCTGCTTACCAATGGCCAATGAGAGCTGGCTGTCTTCAACAATGGCAACTGCATGATAGATATTCTTGTCAAGAACCACTACATCCTTTACCTGCGCTGGGGAGAGCGCATTGCGGATATAGTTGATTGGGTTGGGATCGTAGCGAAGAATATCAATCTTCTCACCCTCTATCTCGCTCATGATAGTCTGAATTCGATTTCCCTTCAACCCAACACAGGCTCCGACAGGGTCAATATCGTCATTACGTGATGCAACGGCAACCTTTGTGCGGTATCCGGCTTCACGAACAATCTTGATGATATCAATCTGGTTCTGAGCAATTTCCGGTACTTCAACCTCGAAAAGCTTGCGAATCAATTCACTACTTGTTCTTGAAAGGATAACCCGAACTCCACGCTCAGCTTTCTCTACACTCTCAACATAGCATTTGATCTTATCATTGCTCTGGTAGCTTTCCCTGCTGGACTGGTTTCTCCTGGGAAGAAGGCCTTCAGTGCTGCCGATATCGACATAGATGTCGCCGGTTGGAGCCTGTCTCCTGTAATAACC
This sequence comes from Sphaerochaeta sp. S2, assembly GCF_016406725.1. Classification (GTDB taxonomy): domain Bacteria; phylum Spirochaetota; class Spirochaetia; order Sphaerochaetales; family Sphaerochaetaceae; genus Sphaerochaeta. Next base: position 9,728 of record NZ_JAEKNT010000446.1, read on the forward strand.
GATGATCAACTGACCTTCTTTTGCCTTGAATTCACTGTACAGCGTATCCTTCTGGATATCACGAAAGCTCTGATGGGCACGTTGTTTTGCACTCTGTACACTGATACGGTCGAATTCCTTGAGGTCGACAGGAATGAGCAACTCATCACCAATCTCACACTCCTCGTGGATTTCCTTCGCTTCACTGAGAGGAATCTCAGTCACCTCATTGTACCATTCGTCATCATCGACAATCTGGCGTCTGCTTGCGAGCTCAACGCTGGTATAATCTTCACTGAACTCTATGACGGCATTCTCATCGGTACCGAATTTACGTTTGTACGCAGCACGGAGTATGTCCTCAATGGTGCTGATAACCAGCTCCTCGGAAATGCTCTTTTCCGCTACCATACTTCTAATAGCGTCACCAATTTCAGTTGCCATGTGAATTGTCCTCCCATCTATAGTCGAGTTTAGCCTTCTGGATAGAAGCCAACTCCACAAC
>NZ_JAEKNT010000447.1 GCF_016406725.1 Sphaerochaeta sp. S2
GTATTACCCCTTGACTGATCCTGCCATAAGTCCCTGTACAAAGTAACGTTGCAGGAAGAAAAATACGAGAATTGGGACAATCATGACAATGAAGGCCCCTGCAGTAAGCAAATGCCAGTCCTGTCCACGTGATCCCACCATATTCGCCAGACGCTGGGTCAATACAGCTACATCACTGGTACCACCAAGGAAGACCAATGCAACCAGTAGGTCATTCCAAACCCAAAGGAACTGGAAAATACCCAACGAAGCAATAGCAGGAACAGAGAGAGGAAGCACCAGCCGTACGAAGATTACCATCGGCCTTGCTCCATCAAGGAATGCTGATTCAAACACATCCCGAGGGATGGTGGAAACATAGTTATAGAGAAGGTAGATTCCAAGCGGCAGACCGAAGCCTGTATGGGCAAGCCATATCCCCAGATAGGAGCCAGTGAGTCCAATCTTCATGTAATCACGAAGGATAGGGATCAAGGATATCTGCAAAGGAACCACCAACAGGGCAACAACAATGGTAAAGAATAGTTTCCTACCGGGAAATACCATCCAGGCAAACCCAAAGGCTGCTGCTGTTGCAATAAGAATCGGAATGATCACCGATGGAATGGTGACCGTAAAACTATTGATGAAGGCTTGGGAGAGGTTGTCCCCACTTGCGCGAAGGACGTTCCCTTCCGCGTCAGTAAACGTGGCTTGTCTACCTCCCAAAACACGTCGATAGTTGTTCAAGGTGAAATCTCCGTCACCTTTAAAAATTGTCCACCATCCGGTATTCAATACATCATCCTGCGGTCTCAGCGATGAGATAAGCAGGCCTATGATCGGGATACTCCAGATGATGACCAGTACAATCAGAATGATATTGACCACCATGGTCCACTTGTTTTGTCTTTTTCTTGCAAGGGAAATCATATTAGAAGCCCTCCCTTTTACTGAACTGATGCAAGTTGTACCACATGACAGGAATGACAGCCAGAACCAGAACAATGGCGATTGCAGAGCCTCTTCCATAGTGGTAGAAACGGAACATCTGCTTGTACTGCATGCTTGCAATAACCTCGGTCCCATAGTTACCGTTGGTCATGGTGAATACAATATCGAATATCTTCAACGTAATAATGATAATCGTTGTTGAAACTGTGATAAGGGTGGGAGCTATGAAGGGTATTATAATACTCCTGATAATCCTGAACTCCCCTGCCCCATCAATACGACCTGCTTCAATAATCGTAGAGGGAACACCCTTGAGTGCAGAGCTGATGATAACCATGGCATAGCCGGTTTGCAGCCATACCAGGATGGCGATCAGGAAGATATTATTCCAGACCGGCATGGTAAACCAGGCTTGTGGTTCGCCTCCGAAAAAGGTAACAATCGCATTGAGCAAACCTATCTGGTCCTCTCCTGCGGGTTTGTACGAATAAATAAATCTCCAGATAACACCAGCACCTACGAAGGAGATTGCCATTGGCATGAAAATGATGCTCTTGAAGACCTTCTCCATTT
>NZ_JAEKNT010000448.1 GCF_016406725.1 Sphaerochaeta sp. S2
CACGAAGGCTCAGCGGCTCATCTTCGATCTGTTCAGTGTTGAGTATCCATGGAAAGGCAAGCTGATGAATGTAGGGGATGAAGATCCGTTCGAGACTGATTGTCCGCTCTCATAGTTACAAAACTTCGGGAATTTGGGTTATAACCCCACACAGCACTCCGCAGAGTCCTTTGAAATTTGAACATGGAATTGGAGTGATTACGGAAAACCTGAAGCGTCTGAAAAATGGAGAAGATCTACTTAATTCACAATCATGTAATGATGTGTTGAATTAGAAGCATCAGCCATATTCATCTCAGCTATACTATAGAGAAATAACATGAGATTACGATATTAGCGTATTCAACGAACTATCAATATCAGATAGATGTTCTCTCATCTTTTTCTTTGCAAGTTGTGGGTCATGTGCTTTAATTGCATCGACGATTTCTCTATGCTGCCGCAAATGCTTTTCAACCACCATATTCCTATCATTGCTTTTTTGTTTTAAGAAGTACCACATATTCTCATTCATGAGTGTCCAAATATCTGACATAATCCGCTGTAATGCTTTATTCTGGGCACCAAGAGCAATCATATCATGCAAATCCCTGTTCATCGTTTCCAAAGACGCACGTTCACCACGTGCCTCACGATTATGCTCCAATAAGGACTCCAATTGATCACAAATCTCGGGAGTAGCACGCATTGCACACAATCGGGCACATTCACATTCAATCAATAGTCGAGTTTCTACTATTTCATTTGGGCTTATTTGTTGATCAACCAACTGCTCACTCAATGCTTCCAAAGCATCAGCTTTCATAGAAGGTGTTGTTACATATGTACCATCCCCCTGTTGCACTGTAAGAAGACCTTTTGTTGCTAAAGCAGTAATTGCTTGTCTTACAGATGCTCTACTCACGGAAAGGGCTGTTGCTAAATCACGTTCTGATGGAAGACGATCACCAGGTTTGAGCTGTTTCTCATCAATCAAATCCTGAATTTGTTGCATAATCAGAGTATATATTTTCTTTGTTTTTATAGGTTCCAGCATATCTACTTCCTGGTACAATGAATTACTATTGCTTCAAACGAATCAACTAAATCCAGATTTAAGCTATATGTCGATTTTTCTTTACTATATGCAACATTTTGCTTAGAGACAAGAGATTCAACCGAAACAATTGTTTCATCATCTCTCAACCTAATCCTCAACAACAAACTTCTAAGATTTTGTGATTTGAAAAATGTACTACCATTAAATCCTGCTAAGTTAATCAAATGAAGAATATATGAAGCAGGCCCATCCTCAGGATATGAACCAAAGACAACTTCAATCTGCTCATTTGAATCCAATTCGATAACCGGTTTTTGAACAATAGATTTTATTCGATCCAGTATTAAGTACTTATGCTCTGGATATCCATATCGCTTATACAATTTTCCCAGTCCGATTGAAAATAATTGTCTCTTACCATCAGGAGTAATTGCCCCAAGATATTTCCCACTTCTTATATTCCCTTGGCACATTTCTGGAGGCCCAAAGGTGCCTACAGTCATCTGCTCCATACATCCAATGGATCCATCTAAAACCTTCAATCCTACTACTGGCCCATCTAACATTGACCAATCGGTATCTGATAGTGAAGGAAAGAGGCTTTGAGGAAAATTTCTTACATAAGACCATCTTGCATCTTCTACTTCCCCTGCGGTATCTATTGAGAATAAAGCATTGAAATCAGGATACTGTGTCTGTTTCCAAGTAGAACCAGTCCAGATGATTGGCTTTTTGCTGTTTGCCAAGATATCCATTAGTGTACAGGTATTTGAAAGATCAGGACAAATAATTAATTTACATCTCTTGAGATGATGAGGTTTTATTGCTGCTTGCTCAACAACTCGGAAACTTATGTGTGCTTCTTTCAATATTCTATACAAACCTAGATACTCATCCAATTGCCACGATGTAGGATGTGGACCAGGCTTAATCAATACCACGTCCTCCAATATCGAGAAATTACCATAGTATTGTTCATTTTCAGCATGATATGAATAAATCTTCTCTACAGCCTTGAGACTCTTTCGGTCAGGATAGTCTTTGAATACCCCAATAATACAGAAATCCATTCCTGACCCATTTGCAAGTGCTTGAATAAGCCTTATCTCTACTTGAGGAGTAGGAACACCTTGAAACCGATAATCTAAACCTATTGCATTAATACAAACATTACTAATTGTTTTTTCATCCCATGTCCCTTCAACTGATTGAATGTTTTCTGAGGCAGAATACTCCCAGAGCGGATAGGGTCGGTGTATTTCTGTGTTAGATTCTTTCTTGATAATGTCAACACAATCATCTGTATAAGTCGAAACTGCAATATTCTCACCATATGATTTCACAAGGTTACGAATATTATCCATCATTTCATGAACAGTTTCTAATTTGAATTGTTGATATGTATTAAATACAGGATCATTTGGATCTTCTTGTGTCGGAAGAGATAATCCATATCGATCATAAAACATTTTTCTACATGAATCACATTGGCATATTCCATGATAATTATGAGAATAGTCTCGGGTGAAATATCCAAACATATTGAAGAAGACTCCATCGATAGGATACCGATCAAGTGTTTCCTTCAAAATCGCCAAACTCTTCTCTTTTTGAAAACCGCCATTAACACAGGTATGAACAAATCCATTGTAATTGACAGATTTATTATCCAATGAACGGTAAGCCCAATCAGGGTGTTCAGCAAAGATGGATTCATGAATCTTGCTAAAATCAAAACGAGCTATAAACCTAATGTTGTGCTCATGACAAAGGTGTACCATATCACCTGTCAGATCGCCACTGCCTAGAGATGGACTACGATAGTGAAATGGCAACTCTGTTGGATAAAAAGACACCAAACCACCAGTATTCATCAACAGAACATTAGCATTTAGCACTTTCAACTGTTCAATCAAAACTTGACGGTCTAGTGATGCATCGCTTGATCTAAGATTTGTTTGAATCAATCTCTGGTTGTTTCTTTTCCACCACTCCATACCCCTACCCATCCTTCATATTAATATAGATGTGGAGGAGCAACAGCTCCTCCACATAATGACTTACCTACTCGATTCCATTAGTCTTTCTAATTCTGCTCAAGATAGAATCAAATTGTGACATCAAAGAATCGGCTGTCTTGTCTACTGTCTGACTTCCAACAATAAATTTCGAATACTCATTCCGTAATGCTTCAGTCAGCTCTGCCACCAGAATAAACGGAGTATACTTTGAATCAGCTGATTGCATTAAATATCTAGTACTTTCATAAGCTGGTCCAGAGAGGACTCCCATATCTGCAAGCACTTTCTGTCCTGCTTCTGTGGGAGGTACCGAACGCTGCAATTCTAGTTCTGCAATAGATTTTGGATCATTCAAAATGAAATTTAGCAATCTTGCAGCATCTTCTGCATTCTTAGAATCTCTCGAAATAGCCCAGAACTGAGCTGGACGTACAAATAAGCCATCGGCTTCTGGTCTACCTAAACTCGGATAAGCCATAATTCCTACAGGACTATTTGAGGTATCTTCATTCTCAGCCACATTACTCGTCCAACAATACCAGCCAGCCCAATTACCAGCTGCAACATTTGTAGTAGTTACAGTTGTCCCGGAGAGAGACTCAACTTGCTGACGACCTGCTGGAAGCAACCCAACATCAGTCATTCTTTCAAACAAATTCAATGTTTCCACTAAATCAGAACGTGTAAATTGCATCTGCGCTTGGTCATTTACATAATAAGCACCTGCTATTTCACTAAGTACATGAACTAGGAAATGAGAAAGGGAATCTTTAGTAGTAGCAATCAATGCCGAAGATGGACCCATTGCATCATGGAAATCTTTTCCATATTGAATAAATTCTTCGAACGTCCATGACTCACCTGGGCCAGGAGGAAGAGGATTACCTGTCTTCTGTACATATTCCTGTAACTTATTGATGTTATAGGTATAAGTCCAACCACTGATTCCGGTTGGAAGACCTAACAATCTACCGTTAATTTCACCACCTTTATAAAGATTCTCACTAAACTCTGATAAATCAATATAATCAGAAAGGTCGTAGAGATTCTTTAGAACTGGATCCTTTGTGTATGCTACCTCTGCCATCCATTCAGTGCTAAAACAAAACAAGTCTGGAGCAGTTCCATTAGCTAATTGAATGATAATCTTATCATGATAACCATCAAATGGGTTTGGCATGGTAGTTACTTTCTTATCAGGATTTGCTGCCATATATTGATCTACGGCTGCGTTTGTAGCGGCATGACGAGTTTCATTCCCCCACCACATAAACGTCACAGGTTTTGATGCTGCAGTCTCTGATTCTCCAGCAGCAAACACAGGCACCATTGTAGCAATAATTAAAATTGCTATACCAATTACCATCTTCTTTTTCATACGCCCTCCTTTTGCAAAATGCAAAATCATCCTTTTAAACCTGTTGTGGAAATACCTTCCACAAAATTCCTTTGCGCAAACATGTATAGAATCAGAGGTGGCAATATTGCCAACACTGACATCGCCATCGTGTTCTCCCATGAAATCATTCCAGAAGAAGTATCCATGGATATCTTCAATCCAATTGATACTGGAAAGAGATGTTCTGATGAGAGATAAATCATTGGACCAAGAAAGTCATTACCTGTCCAGATAAACTGAAACAACATTACAGTTACTATTGCAGGTTTCAATAAAGGAACAAGTATATAAATAAGCCGTCGTACTGGCCCACAGCCATCGATGATTGCTGCTTCGTCCATATCACGGGGAAGGGATCGAAAAAACTGCACCATAAGAAACACAAAATAGGTATCTGCAGCAAACAAGGAAGGTAGAATCAATGGAGTATATGAATCTACCCATCCAATTTTTGAGAACATTATATAGGAAGGAACGAGAACAACGGTCATCGGGAATAACAACGTAGCAATTAAAACAGAAAACATTGATTTTTTATAGGGAAAATCAAATCGGGAAAACCCATATCCTACAACAACAGCTGAGAAAGCTGTGGCCAAAACTTTTAGTACCACATAAACGTAAGTGTTTTTGAAAAATGTCAAGAATGTCGATGCACCTGCTGCCCTCCATCCATTTTTATAACCATTCAAAGTAGGATTTTTTGGTATTACTGAAAGGTCGGCAAAAATCTCATAGGAGGTCTTAAATGATGATCCTATCAACCAGAGGAAGGGATAAACCATCACTATTCCAATTGCAATTAAAATAATATAGTTCAAAATTTTATCTACTTGCTTTCTTTTTAAGTATGCCATAGTTTCCTCTCCCCCTAATCCTGATAGGTAACCCAATGATTCGATGATTTAAACAATAGAACAGTTACAATAGTGATGACTGTGAACAAGATAATTGACAAAGCACTGGAATAGCCCATCTTTAAATACCTAAAAGCATTGTTGTAAATCAACAGCGACATTAGTTCAGTTGCCTTACTTGGGCCACCTGCTGTAATTACGTATGGAGAATTGAATTCCTGAAATGCAGTAACAAGATTGGTCAACATATTGAAGAAAATTACAGGAGTAATATATGGGATAATTATTGACCAGAATGTTCTTTTCCTAGTTGCACCATCCACCTGAGCCGCTTCAACCAAGGCTATAGGAATATTCTTTAGAGCCGCAAGGAACACTACCATTGTAGATCCAAATTGCCATAATTTTAAAATACTAATTACAAATAACGCTGTATAAGAACCGGCTAGCCAAGTAGGTTGAGGAAGATGCAACATCCCGAGAAACGCATTTATCATTCCTTTTTCCATGAACATGTACTGCCATAAAATCGCTACAGCGACACTCCCTCCCATCAATGAGGGAATGTAGTAGATAGAACGAAAAATCCCAATTCCTTTTACTTTTGAGCTTAGAATGTAAGCAATAAAAAGAGAAAATATTAGCCTAGAAGGTACGGTAAGAAGTACATAGGCAAAACTAACTTTTAGGGAATTCCAGAAATCTGGACTTAAGAATGCCATTTTAAAGTTTTCAAAAGCAACAAAAGTAGGTGCGGAAATGATTCGATATTGTGTAAAGGAAAGAAAAGTTGAAAGAATCAAGGGAAATGCTTTAAAAGCTAAAAATCCAATAAGCCAAGGAGCTACAAAGATCATACCAATGTAGTCCTTCCTTCGGCTCATTCGTAACTTTTGTTGTTTCATATACAATACATCCTATATAACATAATGGTAAATTGGTTAGACCATTTTCGTGGATTAATGGTCATACCAATATCCTAGAACACATACAAGTATCTGTCAAAACATTTATTAATTATTTTTCAATGTTCACAACTTAAGCCCAACTCTCCCAAAATCTTAACAATTTGACTTGTGATTATGATGGAATTGGGTCTTTCGCTTGTTTTCTGCCCTTGGTACTGTCCGCCCTGGTTTTATGGGGCAGACGAATTTCTCCGCCCTCTGAATAATCTTATTCATCCGCAATGTCAGGGTCTTCGGAGTTTTTGCTGTAAGCGCATAAATG
>NZ_JAEKNT010000449.1 GCF_016406725.1 Sphaerochaeta sp. S2
GTTACTGATAAGATATAACTAATAGCATGGCCAAAAACGTAACAGCAAATCACAAATAACAAGTAAACAGAAATGTTTAAGTCCTTATCAGAAAATAAAAAGTCACCTATCTCCACAGGCAAGAAAATATATAACAAACCAAGCGAACAAAAAATTCCAGGAATCAAATATCCTAAAAAATCATACAATGAAAAAGGATTCTGTTTAATTTCCATATGAATAACCTTCCTATCTTGTTCTATTTAAAAAAATCTAAACATGGAGTAATTTGTCATAGCACATCAGTTCCCCTTGGAGATTGGCTCAAAAGCCTTTCGATAGAGTATCTCTCGTAAGGGAGCCATAGATTCTTCCAATGCAAGTTGAACTTCTTTCTCCATACACAGGCGAAAGAACTGATTAGAGGGTCCTGAACCCTTTTCATTGGAGGCTGCAAGCACCCAATGGGTATCTGTCTCTTCAATTGAAGAGGTACTGTTCGATTCCCCATATGCAAGCAGAAGCGCTAGTTTAGATACTACGTTCTTTGAGATGGTAATTGATTCACTCATGCTGACAATCCACACTACCTTCTTTGTTCAGATTTGGAGATGTATAATTATCAAGTCATATGACCTGATGTAAGACATCGCTTTACCTTGAAGAATTAGTAGTGGTTGGATTGTAGAGTATCAAGATAATCCAAACTAACCATAGAATCATTTATTGTATTTGTAAAGGATAATAATTCCATACATATTAAGTTTTTAAATATTTCATAAAATATGATAAATATTCGTCATAAGTAGTTATATATGCTAAATTATGAGCACCGGAGACAGATGCAATGAACCAAAGAAATCACAACCGTCAAGAGCAAAAGAGGACGTTGAAAGGTTTGCTTGAGAGAGCAATCCAGCTGCATATTGGATACTTGGTCCTATAGTTCTTTCTTAGCTGCAAGAAAACCAGAGGAATGCATGATATTGTACTGACTCTTTTACAAGGAATCACACTTACAAGGAGTAACCTGTAGTACCCTTCTTCAATCAAAGCTCCGACAGACAATCTTGATACAAGGATTTCATAGACTCCACGAATAGTCCCCACTCGGGATTCATTGATTTCTCTTTAGCCGTCAGGTAATACTGATATTTGTATAACATCCTCAAGGATTTTCGGATGGAAGGGTTTCGTACATACAGGAAGAAAATTATCTCGTACATTTTTATTGCTTGGACAGTATCCAGTCCTGTGGACCACGATTCAGCCTTTTCGACCAATTGGATAGCATTGTAATCATGAGCTGCAAAATATATGAGGCCTTTGACTGCGATATAAGCAAGCGTCTTAACCTCACCTCGATCATCTCGATTATCAATTTGTGGATCATATCGCGTGTAAGGATAGATTCTATCCTCGATCGAATCTCTTAGCATGTACTCAACAGCTGTCAATTCAGAATCTTTATGTATGATTATCTCAGAAGGCATTGCGTTCACCTTGTTCTGGATGAATGTCTTAATATCTCGGGAAACCAACTCATCACGGACTGCTTCGTGAATTGCCAGATTTGGAAATAGGTCAAAGATTGGCTTGAGCCAGCAGGTTTGAAATAGAGAAAAAGGTATACCTTTGACCGAAGACATCTGACGATCCGGGGGAATGAGAAAATTCGCATCCAGAGTGATTACTTGATTCGGATCATTGAATAATGAAACCAAGGCAGGGCTCTTACTCGCAACATCAACCGTCATGATTCCTTCCTTCAATGAAATCATGCATCTCATCCATATCATCCTGTGAGATGGAAATCTCGTAGCCATAATCTGAGGGACTCTTTTTGAACCGTCCTAGCAATCTAACGAATGTATCCTCATCAATCAGATTATCCTCGAAGTTTCGCAATATGGTCTCGATTGCTCTCGGTGAGGAACCGACTGTCTTGGTGGCTGTATTTAATTTCAGGAACACATCACTCTGAGTTGATCGACCAACCCTTCCGTACTCACCTTCTGAATCACGCTCATCAACGCCATAGAGCTCTTTATATTGCTCATCTCTTATGGCTTTAATCTCCCATAGCCGTTTCACCAACGAACGATACGGAAGCCACCAAGTACAGTGAAGTCTTGCAATGAATCTAAGCAACACTTTTTGTTGCACATCTGCAAGAGAGAAGGATTTGAATTCCTCGAAAACCCGTCGTTTAAGTACTTCTTCGGGAAGCAGGAATTCGGCAGCAAACCAGTTTGCCTTCGCTTCAACAACATCTTCCTCCTGATCATCCTGTCGACTCAGATGGGAGCCGGTCTTCGTGAAAAAGTGATACAGTTCATGGGCGATCGCAAAAACCTGCTTATCAAAATAATCAGCGGTATTGAGCCCGATGAACACAAGACACTCTCCACCCTCCTCGGAGTACAACAGAGCAGCGGAGAATGAAGGCTTATTTCCCTCTGCCTCAACAGGAATTTCGAGCAGGATAATCTCAAGCTTATCAAGAATCGTTTGGATATCGTTCGCTATCGGAGGATCATCAGAGAACCCGAGTTCAAATCGTTTATTTCTGGCTAATTCACGAATTGATTCAATATCTTGAATGCTAAGCTTGATTTTCCGATTCATGCTCGAACTTTCTCCTCAGTAGGATCTGCTGACGCAACGCAAACATCATGCCGAGCAGAGTATCAACTCCTTCCTTCTCAATCTCATTCATACTTTCGCTTCGAAGGGCAACAAAGGATCCCGAGTGTTCCTTCTCCATGAACATATCAGTGATTTCGAAACCAAGAACATCCGCCAGAGCTTGAAGCTGCACTATAGATGGGGTGAAGTCTTCCCGTTCAATTCGTCCAATCATGATTCGATGAAGCCCTGTGCGTTCACCAAGCTCTGCCTGGGTCAGATTCATTTTACTTCGCAGTTCGTTTACCGTTTTGGACAGTCTAACTGCGGATAAGATTTTCATCCGCGGGCCTCCTTTGCCTATATTATACGTTATTGTACGTGAAAATGTAACTATTATTATCAAATCTTTCAATAGCTACACATTAATAAGCTAAAATGTTACAAATTATTTCACACTCAAAATCCTCTCTTGCATTTTTATCGCCTAGACAGTGTCCAGTCCGGTGGACCACAATTCATCCTTCTTGACCAATTGGATAGCGTTGTAATCATGCGCTGCAAAATATAGGAGAATTCAAACAGCGAATGATTCTCTTTGATCGAGTTCGTCTCATTAGCGTTTCTCAGGCTCTACTTGCCAAGGAATTGATTTCTCCAGCCTGGTCAAGATAAGACTGTACATCAGTGCCTGGCTGTACGATGATATCGATGTCGGTGGATAGTCTTCTCGGCTTCTCCAGAAGGAGCAACAAGCTGGTTCCACCCTTGAAGATGAATGGCATGCCCACCTTTACGAGTGCCTCAAGCAAAGCCAAGGTAAAGATGCTCCTTTCAAGGATGGAGTTGTCCACGGTAAACCCACTTTTAATTTTCTCGATATGCTCACGTGTAAAACAGACAGGCTTCACCATACATCACCCCTGAACCATACGTTCAATCGTCGTATTGTCTCTAAGAAAGTCGAACACAGCCTTCACCTTACTCCTCCTAATAATAATTCACCTATACTTACGATAGATGATTGGTTTTTGATGATATAATTCCAGGACAGAGGACCTCATCTTAATTAAGTCTTTGAACTTCAGAAGGAGTCTGTCCTCGGTCCCGAATTTCCCTATTGGTTGATTAAGCCATCGAGCTTCTTTCAAGCGGGAGACTGGAAAACGGGATCCACTTTCTAACCCACAGGAGGTTTTCTTATGTCCATCGTCGCATTGGATATCGCCAGCAAGTCTGCCACATTCTGTGTTCTGGGAACCCAAGGAGTACAAAGCCAGGGTTCGCTCACCTTCGACCATGACGGCTTCTCTTCCTTCATTGCTTCCACCCAGATAAGCGATGCCTCGCTGTTCGTCATGGAGGGGCTACCACCTGCCGCTGTACCACTTTCTCTTGAACCACGGCAGGAAAGCACGTATCATTAACCCATTGCTTATCAAGCACTTTCATGACGGACAGACGCTCAGAAGGACAAAGACCGACGCTCTTGATGCCGTTACCATAGCCCGGTATGCGCAAGCCCACATGAGTGCATTGCAGGAGGACAGGATGCAGCTTGACAGCGAGAGCAAGATGCTCGCCAGGCGCAGGGCCGCCAATGCCGAGGATCTTGCAAAGGCAAAGACGATCCTCAAGAGCGACCTGTCCGTCGCATTTCCCGAGCTGCTGCGCTTCAATGTCTTCACCAAGACCCTGCTGGAGTTCCTGAGCATCTACGGGTGTTCCAAGGACGTACTTGGGGCCACCGACGGGCAGCTGCAGCAGGCCATGGATGTGCAAAAGGGCCGCAAGAGCGAGGAAATAACCGTACAGAACATCAAGGACCTCGCCCAGACCTCCATAGGTGTCAGCTATCGTGCCGCCATGGTCCGTGACAGCGCCAAGGCCGTGCTGGCATGCCAACAGCGTGACGAGGATCTCACCAAGGCCCTGGTGGAGCTCGAGAATGCCCTGCACAAGCGCCAGATGGAAATCCTCACTTCCATCCCCGGCATCGGTGAGGTTACCGCTTCCCACTTCCTTTCCGAGATTCCCGACATCGCCCAGTTCGCCACCTACCAGAAGCTCATCGCCTTTGCGGGCACCGATCCGGGCATCTATGAGTCGGGAGACACCAGCAAGAACCTGAGAATCTCCAAACATGGGAATGCAGTGCTGCGCAAGTATCTGTACCTGATGGCTGACAGCTGTGTGAAACACAACATCGTCTTCAATACGTATTACCACAAGAAACGGGATGCCGGTTTCCCACACAGAAAGGCCATGGTCGCAACTATGAACAAGCTCGTAAGGACACTTCATGCCCTGTTGACCAAGGATGAGATGTATTCCCTTTGAGCCTTGAAAAACATTATTGAAGTTTTCCATTGTTTATAGTTGACTCCTTCGTGCATAAAGAAGCATTGAGACCTGGTCGATGCGGTATTTCGTGAACATCAGCTCGATTGCTGCGGGATAATCACCTTTGGAGAGCATCAGATTCTTGTTTGCAAACAGATCAACTATTAATTTTTCCAAAGGCACCTGATACCGCTCGCCATCAGACTTGGGAGCCTCTGTGACCAGATGGTTGATGATGATCCCATCATCAGTACCGTACCGCAGTATCTCTTGGGCTTTGGGTTTCAATAACACCTTGCCTGGGAATTTTTCTGTAAGCGTGGAGAACACAAAATCACTTCCATCCTTCTCCACTTCGAGGAAAATCTGATTATGTGCCAACTGGTGATTGAAGAACTCGTTTAGCCAAGACAGTTCCCAAACCCTATAGGAGAGCAGAGGGAACTGCTCTTGCATGTACCCGATCACCTGCTGGGCTGCATGAGAATATACCCCGGTGAAGATACTTTTCATCGCCACTTTATCAACTTTCTTGTATTGATTGCGTCCAACCCTGACTATCAGTCTGGAATTGTGCAAGGTTCCCATTAAATATCTGAGCTGCGTCTCCTTGAAGGAGGGCTCGACAATCCTAGCTGCATGTAGGATCTGCTGTCTCGTACACGTGTCATCAGGTAAATTTCGAATGATTGCATGCTTGTTCATACTCATCACCTCCTCAGCCATTTCGGCAAATTTTCATTTATTTGCCGTTCTGGCTTTTTTTGACAGAATTATCTGGGTTCTTCCCCGAATGCCTGATATAACCATGCCTCTATTATTACACTTGAAGCTAAACTGTAATTACATGTGTTAGTTCAAATGGAGGTCGTTGACAGGTTGAGTGTAATACGAAACATTATAGACACGTGTAAAGAATTTATGGACATATGATTGTCATCATCGTCCTTCGTTGCAAAGGGGGGCGTGTTCATCTTCAGGAGGATCAACCATGAGAACAAAAGATTCCTTCACACCATGGGACAAGCTGTATCCCTATAAGGGCACGATGTACCATGCAACGTGGCCTACCCTCAAGGAACTTTTTGAGATAACCGTCGAACGCTTTGGCAGTCGGGTCTGTTGGAAAGAGTTCGTTCCAAAACCTGTTTCCTATACCTATAGTGAAGCCCTTCCCATCGTGAAAGGAATTGCCTCTTGGCTCCTCGGTTCCGGCATCAGGAAGGGGGACAAGGTCATTGTCAGTGGAAAGAACAGTGTGGCATGGGGATTTGGCTATTTTGCTGTCATATTCGCAGGAGCCACTGTCGTGCCTTTGGACAATGCATTAAGCGACGAAGACTTTATACGACTCGCAAGGTTCTCCGATTCTGTCGCGATGATTATCGACAGCAAGAGACTGAAGAACGTTGCTTCTGATCTTCCCATGAAGACCGTTGCATGCCTTGAGGAGAACGGTCCAGCTGAATGGATCATGCACAAGAGCGCCGAATATGTCGAGCCTGAACCATGCAGTGAGGATGATATTGCACAGATTCTCTTTACCTCCGGGACAACCGGGACTCCGAAGGGAGTCATGTTGACCCATAGGAATCTTGTCTCAGACATCTTCCTCTCGCAGGCAAATATGAATATTTTCGAGACAGACGTTTTCTATGCAATTCTCCCCATACACCATGCCTATACGCTCCTTGCGGTATTTCTTGAAGCAATGGGTGTTGGGGCATCCGTGGTATTCGGCAAGAAACTTGTTGTATCGCAAATGCTCAAGGATCTTAAGGAAGGAGAGGTAACCATGTTCCTCGGTGTTCCAATGCTCTTCAACAAGATGTATGGAGCTGTTATGGCTGGGTTGAAACAAAAAGGCAGGCTTGTATACGGAACCATTCGGGGCCTTATGGGCATCTCTGGGTGGCTCAAGAGAACGTTTGGCCTCAACGTGGGAAAGCATTGGTTCAAGTTCCTGCTCAAGAGACTCTCGCTCGACACCAACAGGATATGTATCTGCGGGGGTGGACCGCTTCCTGCATCGACGTTCAGGGGATTCAACGAACTCGGTATTGATTTCGTACAAGGGTATGGTCTTACCGAGACCTCGCCCATCACACATCTCAATCCCATCTATGCGTTCAAGGAATCCTCTGTCGGGAAGGTGGTTGCAGGTACCGAGTGCAAGATAGTCGACCCTGACGAGGATGGAAACGGACTGATCTTCATTCGTGGCCCCCAGGTGATGAAAGGATACTACAAGCATCCCGAGGCCACAGCTGAGGTTCTTGACCAGGATGGATGGCTCAATACTGGGGATATTGGACAGGTGGATGAGGAGAACTACCTTTTCCTGAGTGGGAGGGCAAAATCAGTGATTGTGAGCGAGGGAGGGAAGAACATCTTCCCAGAAGAGATTGAGGACAAATTCCAGCTCTACACAGAAATTGAGCAGCTGTGTGTAATTGGGTACATCAAGGACAAGCAAAGCGCTGGTGAGCATGTGAGGGTCATCATCTTCCCCTCCCAGGCATTTGCCGAAGGAAAGACTGCCGAAGCGATACAGGAGAGAATGGAGCAGATAGTCAAAGAGGTCAACGCTACCCTTCTTCCCTATAAGAGGATAGAGATGGTTACGGTGGTTGATGAACCGCTATCCATGACCTCATCCAAGAAGGTCCGTCGTGCTGAGGTCTCGAAGCGATATGAGATTGCCTGAAGGTGAAGTGAGAGAAAACACAGAGATACTTTCCGCCAGGGCATGGAAGATAGCCGAGGTTCTGGAGCAACGTTTTCCTGGTTGGGACTCCCGTCGATACATCATTGCAATGCTTATCTATCGGTATCTCTCCCAGGAAATGGAGCAGTTCGCAGAAGATCAACCGGAACTGGAGTTGCATCAGAAGCGATACAGAACCATGGATGACGAGGAGGTAGAATCGCTTGCAGATGAGGCGTCTTCCACTATTGGTTTTTTCATTCCTCCAAGTGGACTCTTCTGCAATGTGTACCGGGATGCCCCAAGAGATGGGAATCTGGGAAAGACCTTGGAATGGGTCTTTTCCGATATTGAGGAATCAGCGGTCGGATACGCAAGTGAGAGCGTCTTCAGGAACCTCTCAAGTCATCTTGCTAAAGATGAAATTGAACTGGGTGCTGTTCCCAGAACAAGAAAGCAGAAGCTATACAGCCTGATGAAGGCCGTCTCCAGTATCAGTCCAGAGGCCATTTTCGATATGACGAGTACCTTTGAGCACCTGCTTGACCAGTATTCCAGGCCTCAGGCAACAGGAGACGGGATATTCGAAGCACGGCTTGTACCTGACTTGCTTATACTCCTTGTGAACAGGGGAAGTAAGTCCATACAGTCATTCTATGACCCCTACTGTGGAACAGGTGTGTTGTTATCCCATGCACGCTTCCGCCTTGCCGAGGGGGGCTGTTTGTATGGCCAGAGCGAAATGATACCAGAGTACAACATGGCCCGTTTCTTCATGTTTCTCATCCATCTCGACCCAACTCGTTTCTCATTGGCCTATGGCGACTCACTGACGTCTTTCGAATCCTTTGGAGGACGTACGTTTGACGCAATCGCCAGCATACTCCCTGTGAGGAAGCGATGGGCCAGAGATGAGGATTCCTCTCTTGTAAAGGACAGCCGTTTCAGTCCTGCAGGAGTCCTGGCTCCGAAGGCAAAGACTGACCTGGCATACGTCATGCACTCAGTGTCATGCCTCAGTGAGAGAGGAACGGCAGCCTTTGCCCTGGGCGAAGGGGCCCTGAGCCGGGAAAGGGCTGAGAAGACAATACGAAGCTGGCTTCTGGATAACAACCTTGTCGATGCCGTCATCAGACTCCCGGCCTATGGCCATCATGCAGACACGATGCATCGCCATGTGCTTGTCATACGAAAGGGAAGAAGGGAGGACACCATTCTTTTCATCGATGCATCTTCACAAACTAGAGACAAGAGGCCTTCCTTCATACTGATCAGTGAGATATCCCACATATACAACGAACGAAAGGAAGTGCCCCACTATGCTTACCTTGTGGACAGGAAAGAGGTCATGGAAAACAGGTGTGATCTCAGGCCTTTCCACTATGTTGAGAGTAATCACCCTTGTGAAGGGGAATCAGGGGAGTCGCTTGAAAAAGCCATTGAGAAGACAGGGAATGATCTTGCATCGTTGGCTGTCTCCCCTACCGTGCTTGCTTCGTTGGCTAAGAAGCTTGATCAGGCGCCTTTCCTGCCTGTTGGTAAAGTGGCGGCCATCAAAGGGGGCAAGAACATAAGGTCCTATGCATTCACAGATTCCCCTACAGGGATTGGGTATGTGAGGACATCAGATCTTGCATGCAAATCCAGTGATTGCCTCCTCGTCAGTTCGTCCGTGCTCAGGATCTCACCGAAGGTAACCACTGCAAGGATGTTTGACAGGGATACGGTGCTTATTCCCAAACATGCCACAAGCATCAAATCGGGCAGGAGGGGGATCCTGGCTAAGAGTTCGGCTGTAGATGGAAACCTGTTGAGCCTTGTCCCACAGGAAGGGGTACGAGAAGAGTACCTGCTACATGCATTCGGGGCTTGGGCCCGCGGGGTATGGCTCAAGAGAACCAACCACAAGGGAGTACTGCGCTGCAGCGATGCCAATGATGCCATGATCAGGGTTCCCCCTATGGGAATACAGAAGCAGGTAAGTGAGACAATACGTTCCCTTGAAGCGTCTGAGCGCTTGTTGGAAAAGAGGATCTCCCTGTTGAGAAAACGCTTGGGGAAGCGTCTGTATGAACTCATGTTGTCCATTCATGATGCGCCCCACTTCCCTGTTTCTGCTGTTGCGGAAGTCTCGAGGATTCCTGGTTACAAGTACACCAAGTTTGTGAGGTATGCTGATTCGGGTGCATGTATTGCCCTGAGAGGATGCAATGTGAAGAACGGTCGCCTCGATCTGTCAGATGCACAACGTCTTGATGACACGGTCCTGCATGAGATCAGCTCTGCGCTTCTCCATACAGGAGATATTCTGTTCACTGTTGTCGGCTCTCCGGGCCATGCAACTGTGATAGATTGCGATGATCTCTACTATCTGGAGCCTGGCGTAGCCCTGATCAGGGTTGATAAGACAAAGGCACTTCCTGCATATCTGTTCTACTGGTACCTGAACAGCCCTGATTACAGGGTACGTGAGGAAAGGTATGTGAGCAGGAGAAACATTCCTTTCGACCGTATACGAAATTTCAAAGTTGGTCTTCCTCCGCTGGAGCGGCAACGAGACATTGTCGAGGAGCTCGAGCGTGAGTACATGGCAAGGATTATTGAGTCGGAAAGAGCATTGTCAGAAGTTCATACGAATCTTGAGATGCTTGTTTCAAAGCTGGCTTTGTGAATTGGAAGGTGAGTATATGGATATTGATGCCAATAATATAGGGTATGGGAATGATCGGGTACGGGTTGTCGATTGTGATACGTTCTACCGTGTGAAGCCAGTGAAGTACTTTGCGATCAACCAAGAAATGTCTGCAATACATGCCGACATGTTTGGTTGTGGGCACAGGGTGCTGTTGGACAAAGAGCATCGCGCATGGATGATCTTCAGGACCAGGATGTACATACACTACCTTGCTTCCTGGAGGACTGGATTCGAGGCTGAGACCTGGTGCCAAGAAGGGCATAGGCTCTTCTTTCCCCGTGCTGTTACGGCAAGGGAGGTGGGTGGAGGGCCTCTTTTTGAGGCATACAACCATTGGATTGTCCTGGATATGGAACAGGGAAGACCCGAAAAGCCATCATACCTTGAGAGCAGGTTGCTCTATCCACCTACAAACGAGAGGTGGTTCGATCCTGCTTTTCCGAAGTTCCCTCGGCAAGAGGATTTCTCCAAAGGGGTTGTGAGCAGGGACAAGGTGCACATGGACTACTATGACTATGATTACAACAGGCATGTGAACAACCTGAGCTATATAGATTGGATGATGGCCTCCTTTCCCTATGAGCATCTCGATACGTACTATCCTTCATTCATCGATGTCGAGTGGAAAAGGCAGTGCCACCATGGGGATGCACTCGTGGTGGAAACGAGAAGCAAGGATGCAAATCAGTTTCTGACCTGTATCAAGAGAATTGATGCTACTGGCATCGAGGAAGTGGTGTTCCATGCAGTCACGCACTGGAAGAAGAGGCAAACAGTTGTTTGAGAGATACCAATAAGATTACCTTACCTCTTGCTTGCTGATCCTCCTTACGGTCTCATGGCTGACATGAAGGAAGCTGGCGATGTCCCTGAGGGCATGGCCGTCGGTTACTGCAGCATGAATAAATTGGTTCCTGAGTTCCCTGGAGAGTGGTGATTTTGCCCCTGAGACAACCATGGCATGAAGCTCCTCAAGGTTCCGCTTTGCGAGTGTCCGATCCAGGAGACAGGAGAGCCGTTCCCTGGTTTCTTCCCGCTTGTCGATGATGGTGGCAAAGCCGACCTGTGGGGTCCATTTTTCATGTTCGGTGCACTGGATATAACGCTGTAGAGCAAGGGAGGGATCAGGGGAGAAGAGGGAGAGCAAGGTTGTTCTGGCGATTATATAGATGTTTCCAGTGCACACTTCTGTATGACCACTCCATCGG
>NZ_JAEKNT010000450.1 GCF_016406725.1 Sphaerochaeta sp. S2
TACTAGATATTCAAGTGTTAAGCCTGAATCAATAATATCTTCAACAATCAGTACGTGCTCCCCTGAAATGTTTTCATCTAAGTCTTTCAACAGTCTAATAACTCCTGTTGATTCTGTTGATGCACCATAACTTGAAACAACAATAAAATCAAGAACAACATCCAGTTCAAGATTTCTAATTAAATCTGCTACAAATACATTTGCACCCTTCATTACTCCTACAACTATTAGTTTCTTTCCTTTGTAATCCTCTGATATCTGTTCACCAAGAACTTTAATTCTATCGGCTAAATCTTTCTCAGAATATACAATACTTTCAATATCTTTATGCATAATACTCTCCTTTACAAAACTGATTGTACACTAATTCAATTGAATATGCACTACTCAGTAGCATTATTGTGAACTTTTTACGAACGACTTATATCAATTCGTAAACTTTTTTATTTTTTTTTATTTTTTTATGCTTTTCGTGAATAAAGGTCCCACTTTGGGATATAAATAACGAAAAGGGGGAAATCATATGGCAACATTTTGTGAAAGATTAAGAAGAGTTAGAAGAGAAAAATTTATCAAGCAAAAGGACATTGCTGATTATTTAAATATTGCAGTCTCAACTTTATCTCAATATGAAAACAACAAGCGACATCCTAGTTTCGATTTACTCGCAAAAATATCTATCTATCTTAATGTATCAACTGATTATCTACTAGGTGTTGAAATGCCTGGCAAGGCTACTATTTCAAGGAATATTGATACCGTAGATCAAACAGTTGACGATATATCTTATCATGATTTAATAGAAAAGATAACAGAACATTTGGTATTAATCGCCAATCAAAACGACAAAAAATCTTTGGTGATACTTCACGAGTTATACGATTCAATTGCATCTATTCGAATTGATAAAAATTTGACAAACGAAAACAGTTCAATTGAAGATATTTTAACTGAACACTTATCACATAAAGAAGTGATTGATCAAAAGCTGAACAAATTATTTAGACATCATATAAAATCTTGTTCTTAATAATCCAACTAAAAGAGAAATCCAAATGGCAAGCCATTTGGATTTTATAATTTTGAGGCAGCAGCTTCATCTACTAATACAATCACATTCTCATGTAAATGTAATACAGATGCAGGTAAATCTGGTTTGATATCGTCTTTCACCAATTGACTAATGATCTCAGCCTTTCCT
>NZ_JAEKNT010000451.1 GCF_016406725.1 Sphaerochaeta sp. S2
GTTTACTGGTTATGAGTATATGTGGTGCACTCTTTCTGGTGACTTTGCATGGAGGGAGTTATTCTTCCAATCCTTGGAAACATTGCTTGTGGTAACACCAGAACCGGTTAACTGGAACTAGGTAAGCGGTTTGTAAGTATAAAAGATTCACAAACTATATAGTTTACTGATACTTTATATCCTATTTATAGATTCTAATAATTATATTTGTTATTTATAGTATTATATATCTATATTGACAGATAAAACTATCAGATGTAACCTAATCTCATGGACAACACGCAACACTACGTCGCTATTATTGGTGACATTATTGACTCTCGGACTCTTACAAACCGAAGACAGGTCCAGATACAACTGCAGCAGGTCTTGCAGAGAGTAAACAGTTTTGCTTTTTTGGATACCTACAAACAAATCCTAGATATCTCACCCTTTTCATACTCTACTACAAAACAAGTTCAGCTCACAAATGAGAAGAATTCAATTACGTCCTCCTTCACCATTACCCTGGGAGATGAGTTTCAGGGATTACTAAGCGATTGTTCTCATGTAGTTTCCATTGTTGATTATATTGAACGTCATATGTGGCCGGTACGTATTCGATTTGGTATCGGTATCGGAGAAATCCATACTGAAATCATCAAGGATTCACCATTTGGAATGGACGGTCCTGCATATCATATTGCACGTGATATGCTAACTCACCTGAAGCAAAGCGAAAAAAAACATAAGGAACCATATACTACCACTCGAATCGGAATTATTAATGATGAGAATCTTTCTCTTATGCTCAACATGGCTTTTTCCCTCCTTTCAACCTTGAAAGAAGGCTGGACAGAAAAACAGCAGAAAACATTGCACACGTTCATGGAAGGAGGACAATATAACCAACAGAAAACAGCTGATCTGCTCGGTATCACCCAACCAACGGTGAATAGCGCATTATCTTCGGCTCATTTTTATACCTACTTGCATACGTTAGCTGGGATAACGAGCAGCCTAAGTGAGGAATGTTAATGAATACTGATATTTTCCTGTTCTATCTCCTGTTACATATATTGGGTGACTACTACCTCCAAAGTGAAAGACTGGCAGGGTCAAAGAGAAACAAATATCCAGCGGTACTGCTCCATAGTCTTATATATGCACTCCCATTTTTTGCCCCCCTAGCATTTATGCACCCTTCCTCGTCATTGGTCAATTCACTTGTATTTCTCATCATTCTTCACGTTTGTATAGACACGGCAAAGTTCTTGTTTCACAGACTTGGAAAGTGCAAGGAATCCACACTATATCTGGCCGATCAAACAGTCCATCTCATCTCACTAGCAGGAGTGGCAACACTACTCATTCCAGTACCATTAGCTCCAACTTCATGGCTTACCGGTTTGCTGAATTCCAGTAACTTTTGCCCTGAAACCATCCTCACCTGGGCTGTCAGTATCTTGATACTTGCTAAACCTTCCAATATTACCATCAAACACATTATTTCACGTTTAGGAAAGAAAGAAGAGACACCCCGAAATAATGCCGGGGCCATGATCGGTACCCTTGAGCGCTATATCATGATAATACTGCTCAGTCTTGGGCAGTTTGGTGCACTGGCTTTGGTGATGGCGGCAAAGTCAATTTCTCGCTATGAGATGCTCAAGGATAAGGATTTTGCAGAGTATTATCTGCTGGGAACCCTCTTGAGTATTCTCATTGTACTTGTAGTATGGCTACTTCTCTTTTTTTGACATAGTGGCTTGTTGCTCTATTCTCCCTGCATGACTTGTCTGATTCCAGGAGAGCAGGCCAAATACCTGTTCCCCTATGAAAGCGAGCATACTGATCACAATGGTTCCAGAGAGCACCAAGGCAGAGTTTCTTAGGGTAAGTCCACTGATGATGATTGTCCCAAGCCCTTCCCCACCGATTACCGCGGCGATGGCGGCAGTCCCAAGATTGAGGATATAACTGTGTCGTATACCGGTGATTATAATGGGCAACGCTTGTGGGAGCTCAGCAATATGGAGTTGTTGGAACCACGTCATCCCCATTCCCTTTGCAGAATCGATTACAGCTGGGTTTACTGCATTGAACCCTACTATAGTATTCCCCAGAACAGGAAAGAGAGAGTAGAGAAACAGCGCCAACAAGGCTGGTTTCCAGCCGAAACCCAACACGGGAAATGCCAGAATTATTACCGCTGAGGGAGGAAAGGTCTGGATAAAAGCATTCAGCTTAAGTACCAGGTGTTGGAACTCTCTACCTGCCCTTCTTGTAACCAGGATGCCAATGAATATACCAAATATACTGGCAAGCAGTGTTGCTGCAATCGTCAAGGTAATGTGGGCACCGGTCATCTGCAGAATGGTCTTCCTTGAATGGGTGAACTGTGTCTCTCCAGGAAACAGGAAGGAGAGAATCGTTGTTTGTAATGCATCTGAGGAGATATAGAGGGCCAACCCAGCAGTGATCAGGAGAAGTGGAACCCATCGCTTGATCGTTTGTCTAGGAGATGCTGATTGTTTGGATTGTCTCAAAACGCACCTCCCCGAATAGCCGTCCATCATCATCTACCACAGCAGCTGCAGGCAATCCCAAGCTCAGGATGGCTGCCATACACTCCCTCATTGAAGAATATGTCTGTACCGTATGGTTTGCGCCATGTACCTCCCGCGATACAAGACGACCTTTCAGCCACACAAATCCTTTAAGAGGTTGTCCCTTATCATCAACTTGCCAATAGCACCTAGGTGAATCCTCAGGTAATACTGATTTGGATGGTGCATCCATTCCCGATAGTACCTTCTGGATACAGCAGTGGTCAGCAGTAAAGAGCGATAACCGTTTGAGTGACCGATCGGGGCCGAGAAATCGCTCCACAAAGTCATCCTTTGGAGAGGAAAGAATCTGCTCTGGGGTATCAGCTTGTACC
>NZ_JAEKNT010000452.1 GCF_016406725.1 Sphaerochaeta sp. S2
GCATTACGCAAAGGAGGAGGATCTCAATTCGATCCAGAACTTGTGGAAATCTATATTTCTATGTTGGAATCCGAATAACTACAACAGGTTCCTACACAGAAAAGCCTTTCCAGCCTTACTGTAGCACCACAGGAAAGAACAACCATGGGAACACGCCAACACCATTGAGAGGAGCGTAATCATACAAATTCGGTATACTGTGCAACAACTACTTGGGCAATCGTGGGATCAAATTGAGTGCCGGCATATCTCTGAATCTCTGCGATGGCACTTTGGACTGTCATAGGTTGCTTATAGGACCTTTCACTCGTCATTGCATCAAAGGCATCTGCAACGGCAATGATCCTTCCTTGCACGGAAATATCCTCTCCTGCAAGGCCCCTTGGGTATCCCTTGCCATCCCATCGCTCATGGTGTTCAAGAATAGCATTGGAGATATCAGCAAATTCATTTGATGCAGATAAGATTCTATAGCCGATTTCTGGATGTTGTCTCATCTGTTCCCACTCACCCTCAGAGAGTTTCCCTGTCTTGT
Source organism: Sphaerochaeta sp. S2 (assembly GCF_016406725.1). Taxonomy (GTDB): domain Bacteria; phylum Spirochaetota; class Spirochaetia; order Sphaerochaetales; family Sphaerochaetaceae; genus Sphaerochaeta. The sequence goes on from NZ_JAEKNT010000452.1 coordinate 536, forward strand.
TGAGGATGGTCTCTGATATCCCAATTTTCCCGATATCATGCATAAGACCAGCAATACGCATCCGTTGTATCTCCACAGGTGTCATTCCAAGTCTTTTTGCTATAGATTCGCATAGGTTACTCACCCGTTTCGAATGTTCTGACTCTCGACGACTTTTCGCAAACAGAGAATTGATGATCAAACCGATTGTTTTATTCTTGGCACTGCTACTCTCATAGAGTTTGTGACGATTCATCATATCTTCAGCTGCCTTAAAAATCGTCACGAATTTCTCTGCAACGGAATTTCTAATCGCATATCCATAAGCCAAGGAACAGGGAATCCCGGTTGTCTCCATCTCTTTTGCTTCAGAGTCCAGAACCTTGAGAAGAGACTCAGTCTCCAAAAGCGAAACACTTGGCAAGACCAGCACAAACTCATCTCCTCCATACCGTGCAACGATATCATTCTTTCTACTGTGAGACAGCAAAAGATTGGCTGTCCTTTTCAGTATAGAATCACCTTCAGCATGACCAAATGAATCATTTACCAGTTTCAGCCCATTGGTATCGACTATAATAATTGATACAGGCAAAATATTTTCATCTTCCACCTGTTTGATTTTGTTTTCAAGGTACTCCCTGTTGTACAAACCAGTAAGGGGGTCATGATCACGCTGATACACCAACAACTCTTCTGCTTGTTTGCGTTCTGTGAGATCCTGGGCGAGAATTGCAATATCGTCCCCCATTGGAACCACGGCCAGACGCAACCATGTCTGGCGCACCATGCTTTCCCCTGCATATCCTTCCTCAATGGTTTGCGGTGTTCCTAACTCGGCTACTTGCTGATAGGTCTTGAAAATTCGTGTGCCCTGGTGGGAAGGGAATAGTTCCAGAAGACGCTTCCCGATTACTTTTTCTGGATCTGTACCGTTCATCCGTGCAATTGCTGGATTTTCATACACCCATGTAAAATCGACTACACACTCGTTCTGATCACGTATCGGATGCAGGATACTGAATCCATCGGGAGACATCTCTTGGGCAATCCTAAATCGTTCCAGACTTTTGCTCAACGCTTCCTGCATATGTTTTCTTTCCGTAATATTCTGGATAAGACACGCATACCGACGCCTTGCCATCCCTGGAAGATCGAGTACTCCCATGGTCATGTTGACCCATACGATGGTACCATCCGGTCTTATATATCGCTTCTCCATGTTGTAACTTGTAATCTCACCCGATAACAGCTTCTGGTAATTCCTCAAATCCGAGGCGATGTCATCTGGATGCGATATATTGGTCCAGCCCATATGAATCAGCTCTTCGTTGGTTCTTCCGGTTATCTGCTCGAAAGCAGGATTGACATAAAACAAATCATCTTCACTCTGACCCGTTGGGTTCTTTTCCTCTGTTATGGCTACTCCAATGGGAAGCTGCCTGATAAGGGTATCTTGAAAAGCATCTTGCTCTTGTATACGTTCCTCGAGGGGAGTGATGTGAGAACGCAACATCTGTAATTTGACCAGTGCAATCAACAACTCACGTGCTATGGGCTTGCTAAGATATTCCACATACATACGTTTCGAGGTACATAGGGTACCATCTCTGGTGTTGTCACCACCAAATACAATTACAGTACAGTTCCTATACTGTGAACTGCTAGCGAGTGAATTGAGTAATCTCTTGCCATCAGTAGAGAGGGTGTCGAGGTCCATAAGAATCAGTGGATAGCATTTCCCCTGTTCCAGAAGACTTGTCGCTTCAGTATAGGTATCGACAAAAAGCACGGTAGAGTGCTTCAAAGCATCTTGGATGGCAACGTTGCTTGATACATCGCTGCTGATTACAAGAATTATATCATTCAAGTTGAGCACTCCCTTCATGTAATACCCAATTATAGCAGTGCGTACTTATATATTAAGGCTGTTTTTAAGAATCAGTGACTACGACACTCTGTGTCACACTTGATGCAATACACTGTCATCAGGAGGCAGCAAATATGCCACAGATGACAGCAGAGACACTTGTTGAGCGGATGAAAAGGATTCCTGAGTTCATTCTCAGCAGGATTGCCGAAATACTCGACGCCTATGACAAGGAAAGCACCGTTGCTGAAGGGATCCTGTTTGAACGTTGCCCAAAATGTGGAGTGGCCCACCCGAGGATCATAAAGGGCGGTAAGACATCCACCGGCAAGCAGATGTACAGGTGCATGGATTGCCAGCGGCGGTTCACCGCCGACTATGGCACCTACTCATTCTATTCCCACCAGAGCCCCGAAGCCTGGAATGAGCTGATAAAGATGACGATCACCGGCGAGACCTTGGAAACGATCTCGAATGTCCTGGATGTAAACATCGCCACGGCATTCAGGATGAGGCACAAGCTCATGTGTTCGCTGGAGGACGAGGAAGCCTCGGCCAGGATCTCTGACCAGGCGGAGCTTGACGAGAAATACCTTGTCAAAAGCCACAAGGGCGAGAGGATGAAGCATGTTGCAGGAAAGAAAAGAGGGACTCCTTCTCCCAAGAGGGGCATTTCCCATGACCAGGTCTGCCTCCTCTCAGGAGTGCAGAGGGGAGGAGGTTCCTATCTCAGGTCCTTCAACATGGCCAGGCCTACATCGGAGGAGATCATGAACCTGCACCCGCACATTGAGGAGAAAACCTATATATGGACCGATGACTGCCCGTCTTACAACAAGCTGATCGCGGCTCTTGAAAGCGGCAGCAAAGTGGTCTCGAGCTACAAGGACTACGACAGGGTCAATCATCTCAACAACGTCAACAGTTTTCATTCCCTGATTGAGCGATGGTACAACAAGATAGGTGGGGTTGCCTCCAAGTACATCAACAGGTATGCAGCTCTCTTCAATATCAGGTTCCAGGTTGGCAGG
>NZ_JAEKNT010000453.1 GCF_016406725.1 Sphaerochaeta sp. S2
AGCCTGTTCTCGTGCCAAGCCCCATCACTGTGATCATTCCACCACTGTTTCACGTCACCAAGATATTCACTATAGGAGTCCAACCAGCTAATGGCAGGATAGTGACGGCTGCTTGCTAGCTGCCTATCCAACCCCCAGAAGCAACGTACGAATCGCTTTGTGTGCTGGGTTACCGGCTCCGAGAAATCACCACCGGGAGGGCTAACGGCACCGATGATGGAGACCGAACCATCGCTTCCAGAAAGATTTCGCATATATCCTGCCCGTTCATAGAACTGTGCAATACGGGTAGGCAGGTAAGCAGGAAACCCTTCCTCAGCCGGCATCTCTTCCATGCGTCCACTGAGTTCGCGCAGTGCTTCTGCCCAACGACTGGTTGAGTCAGCCATAATCGCCACATGATATCCTTGGTCACGATAATACTCAGCCATCGTTATACCCGTATAGATACTCGCTTCACGGGCACTTACCGGCATATTGGAAGTATTTGCGATAAGGATGGTTCTCTCCATCAGAGACTGTCCTGTCCTTGGATCTACAAGGAGAGGGAATTCCCTCAATACGTCGGTCATTTCGTTTCCGCGCTCACCACAGCCTATGTATACAATGATATCCGCATCACACCACTGTGCGATGGAATGCTGTGTCATGGTCTTCCCGGTACCAAACCCACCAGGGATTGCTACCGTTCCGCCTTTTGCGAGAGGGAACAAGGTATCAATAACCCTAAGACCGGTAACCAATGGTTGTTTCAAGGCAAGACGGCTATCTACCGGACGGGGCAACCTGATCGGCCACTTCTGCACCATGGTAAGTTTCTGTTGCTTTCCATCTGGTAAAACCAGGGTCGCGATTACCTCATCCACAGTATAGGAACCTGATGGAGCAATTTCACTGAGTGTTGCTTCCTGGTACTGGGGAGGTATGATGATCCTGTGCTGGATCCTGCTGGTCTCTTCCACAGTAGCGATGACCATACCTGCATGGACACTCGTCCCTGCCTCAACAACCGGGGTAAACTCCCACTGCTTTCCATGGTCTACCGCATCATAGGAAAGACCACGTGAGATGAATGCCCCACTTGCCTCCATGAGCTTTTCCAAGGGTCGCTGAATACCATCGTAGATGGTACCGATAAGCCCGGGGCCAAGCTCGACGCTTAGACTCATACCACTTCCATAGACGTTGTCACCGGGGCAGATACCAGTTGCATCCTCATACACCTGGACAGTAGCCAATCCATCATAGAGTTTGACCACCTCCCCGACCAGTTGCTGTTCACCGATACGGACCATTTCCATCATCATGGCATTTGTAATGTCCTTGACGATAAGAATCGGTCCATTCACTCGTTTGACACGTCCAATTATTCTTTCTTTCATGTATGTTCCTGAATCATTGACCTTACGACGCGGTCGAACCGTCTGAGACGGATTTCAACCTGGTTGTTGAACGAAACCGTATCGTCCATGGAGGAAACAATCACACCAAGGCCTTGCACTGGTTTTGGATCAAGGTGCAAGGTTATCTTCGCACCGGTTGCTTCCTGGACCAAGAAAGTAGCTTCCTTGAGATGTTCCTCTTTTACAGGACATTGTCGTGAGAATGCTACCTTGGCTTCCTTGAGGTCCAGACCGATTGCAGCCTCTGCAATCCACGTACTTAGATGCTGGGCAACCTTTTTTGCATCAAGCAGAGAGGTTACATGCTTGACCACCTGTTGGTAACTCTCATCGATCTGTCTGAGATTTGCTTTTCGCTTCGCACTTGCGAGATTGGCCTGCTTCTTCAACTCAATATTCCTGAGTTTCTGTTCGTGGTCCTTTCTCAGGGAGGCTATCTCCCGCTCAACCTTGAGTTGTGCTTCCTCTGCGATACGCGTTGCTTGTCTTTGGGCATCCTCAAGCTTTTTTTGAGCACTCTGCTCCGCCTGTTCCAAGATACCACTCAGCAAACGGTTGTCAGTTGTTTCCATACGAACTCATCCTACAATGCTACCCCAATCGCTTTATTGACGAGGGCACGCAAATCTGTGCCTCCCTCCTTTGATCGGGGGGAAGGGATCTCAACAACAAGCGGGAAAGATTCAGAGAATAGGAATCGGTCCACTATGGGCCTGATCATATTTGCAACCTCATCAGTGATGATGATGATGCCATTCTGCGAATCATCCACCGCCTTGTCCCAGGCACGCTTTGCCTGTTGTGCATTTGTCGCCTGCATGCCGAATACACCAACCAGGGAGAACCCGAGTACAGTATCTTCGTCACCGATGACAAAATATTTCATTGGTTATACCTTTCCGAGGATCATCAAACTGGTGATGAACCCAAAGACAACCAGACCTTCAGCAAGAGCGATGAAGATCAAAGCCTGGCTTGCAATCTCAGGACGCTCACTGATGGCACCCATGGCAGCGCTACCAACCTTGCCAATTGCCGAACCTGCAGCTACAGCACCAAACCCAAACGCCAATGCAGCACTGAAACAGACCAGAGCGAGGTTATAGTCTCCACGACTGGCTGCCTCTGTGGTTGCCGCATAGGCACTGGGAGCGAAGATGAAGCCGCTGGCAAGCAACAAGAGTGCTGTTGCCACAAAGGTCATCGATACTTTTCTTCTGAATGCGATGTTGGTCATACTGTGACCCTCCTCAAAAAATTCACTATCTCTGCTCGGATGGTGCGCTCTTCAGCCCAAGTGGCTGATAGGCAACGCCCTTTCCGGTAAAATAACGGGAGAAGAACTCGTAATAGTTCAACCTCAAAGACTGTATTCCTGAACTCAATCCTTCCAGGACGATCACCAGGATGTTCCCAAGGATGAATATCATTACCCCACCAAAACCATCAGCCAAGGAAGAAAGTTCCTTGAATGACTGCATAAGTGCCGCATGGGCAATACCAAGACCTGCCACACGCATGAAAGAGAGGGTGTTGGATAGATAACCGGTAAATATCTCCAGGATATCCACAAACCACTCCATGACTACGTCCATGGTCACGGCACCAAGATCATGGCGCTCTCCACCTTGTTTGACTGAGATGTAGTACGCAAGAAACCCTCGAAGGAAGAGAAGCACAAGCAAAATGGTAATGACGGGGGCTATCCATGGATCGGAGGGGAAGCTCCTGTATCCGCTCTCCACGAAGGCAAATCCCATATAGAGGCCTATTCCAAAAAGGATACCACCGAGCAATCCATTCTTATCCAAGGTAAGTTGCAAGTAGGATTTTTTCCTGAAAAGATTTATCCAATTCAGGACCAAGCCTGTATAGATGATAATAATACCAAACTTGATGGTAAGCCCGAGAATTCCGTACACATCAGTGATCAGGGAACCCTCTCCAGCATGTCCAGCTACCACTGCCTCATAGTTGAACCAGAGAGCAGGAAGGAGTTCCAAACCGAAGTAACTTCCGAATAGGGCTCCAAAAACCATGGCAGAAAGGCCCAGATAGATTAGAAGATCTGTCAGGTTTCGGCTGATCATCCCATCCTTCTTCAGTGGGTTCTTCTTATAGCCATACTTCCCGAGCACGCCAACAAGCATAAGCACCAATCCCTGGCCTACATCGGCAAACATGAGGCCAAACATACAGAGATAGGCAATCATGACAAAGAAAGTTGGATTAACCGTTCCATATTCGGGGGTACTGTAGTTATTGACCATTCTCTGGAATGGGGCAAGCATCTTGGGACTGGAAACAGCAACCGGCACCTCGCGCCGGGGAACCTGACGAGCCTCAGTCCACTCGATGACGCACTGTCCATCGCTTGCCCCAATGATCGCCTGCTCTACCACCTCCGCCTGGTCAGAAGGAACCCAGCCGGAGAAAAGTGTTGTATTACGGGTATAGGCGAAGTAAGAGCGAATCTGGTCACTGAGCTCATTCAATCGAAGATTTGCCCAGATGGCAAACAACTGGGTTTGTTGACTCGCTACCATTGCGTCAACTTCCTTCTCGATTTTCTCCCGATCAGAAATTGCTGCTTGATGTTCCTTCTTAAGTTGTTCCTTGATCATGGAGACTGCTTGTTGTTGCAGCTGGACATCACTCGATTCCATCCAACCAAATTTTTCCAGAAGTGGATCAACCTGCCCTACATCGCGACGGAGTGTCAGGCTGATCCAAAGGTCGGTATTCTCAACATTCTCCAGCAATCCACCGAAAGCAGCAATCTTATCCTTGAGGTCCTCAC
>NZ_JAEKNT010000454.1 GCF_016406725.1 Sphaerochaeta sp. S2
CGGTCAATGCGGTCAAACCGGTTCGTCCACCTTCAACAACACCACTGGAAGATTCAACAAATGTGGTAACGGTTGAGGTTCCGAGGATTGCACCTACAGTGGTTCCGATTGCATCAGCGAACAGTGCTTCCTTACAGTTGGGGATGGATCCATCATCCTGGATCATGTCAGCCTTGGTGGCACAACCGATCAGGGTTCCAACTGTATCGAACATATCTACAAACAAGAAGGTGAAGACAACAACGATGAAGTCAACACTCATGATATTAGTGAATTCGAATGGGAAGAAGTAAGGGGCTGGGGGAAGATAAGAGCCACCCTTGTATGCGGTAATTCCAAAAGGAATGCCGATAATGGTGGTAACGATAATACCAATCAGGAGGGCACCGTTTACCTTGTGGGCCAAGAGGATACCGGTAATGATCAAGCCAATCATGGCAAGGCCAGGAGCTCCCATGAACCAGTCAGCATTCAGAGCAACCAAAGTAGCTCCATCAACGATGATACCAGCGTTCTGCATACCAATGAAGGCAATGAAGAGGCCGATACCAACTCCGATTGCACGTTTTAGGTTGGCCGGAATACTATTGACAATTGCCTCACGGATATTGGCAGCGGTGAGGATCAAGAAAATGATACCTTCAACGAATACTGCCGTGAGGGCGAACTGCCATGTGTAACCCATACCGAAAACGACGGTGTAGGTAAGGAAGGCGTTCAGACCCATGCCTGGGGCAAGAGCGAATGGTAGATTGGCCAACAGGGCCATTACCAATGTTGCGATTGATGCAGCAATTGCAGTTGCAGCAAATACTTTGGAGAAGTCCATTCCGGATTCGGAAAGGATGCCTGGGTTGACGGCAAGAATGTAAGCCATAGTTAAGAAGGTAGTAATACCTGCCATGACTTCAGTCTTGACGGTCGTTTTTCGTTCTTTGAGCTTGAAAAACTTTTCCATCGATGCACTCCTTGCAGATGTTTTGGTTGATACCATTCTAACCTATCTGTATGAAATCGTACAGAAAAATCGTTACATTTGTTATATAACCAAATTATGGGGTACAATTTTGGGAATCTGGCTAATTTATTACGAGAAATTTTGCTATATAGCGAAAAAAATTCAATTCACTATCAATACAAATTCTTAATTATACTGTATAAATACTAAGAAAATTTATCCTTGAAGAATTATCGTGAAGTGATACACTGATAGAAAGACGTTGCAGAATGTTGCAGAAGGAGCTCGTATGATTACGAAGAACATAGTGCAGGAAGTAATAGAAACTGCAGCAAGACGGAAAAAAGCCGACTTGTGCATTACGAATGCCCATATATTGGATGTATATAACAAGGAGTGGTTTGAGGCAGACCTCCTGATTCGGTCCGGATACATTGCTGGATTTGCTGAATGTGGACAAGGAGAAGCTGATACAACCGTTGACGCTGAGGGACGCTATCTCCTGCCTGGCTTTATTGACAGTCATGTGCATATTGAATCCAGTCATGCCACCCCTGAGGAGTTCTCCAATCTCGTGGTTCCCTGTGGAACCACCACAGTAATCGCAGACC
>NZ_JAEKNT010000455.1 GCF_016406725.1 Sphaerochaeta sp. S2
CTCTAAGGCTGCACATGAACCACCCCAGGGTATCGATGGCCCATACAAAGGTTGGGTATTGGTTGCTTTCCAGCTTGCCTTCTATACCCTGCTGCACCAGGATTCATTCGAGCAAGGAATGGTAGACCTCATTATGCGTGCTGGTGATGCCGACACCAATGCTGTTATCTATGGAGCCTTGGCTGGAGCAATTGCCACCAGGGAACATATGCCTGAGCGTTGGATTTCTGCGCTGAAGATATCGAATTGCCTGCAAGGATTGATCGATTACCCCCATAAAAGGCTGGAACGGCTTGCAGAGGAGTGGGTTGAGGAATTGATCAACCTACCGGTGGTGCAGAAACTTTCTTGAGTATGGCATTGATCCAATGCTCCTCAGCCCTTCCCGGGCGGAGGTCCCGGGTCTCGACCAGCTCTTCTAGGGAGAACCATGGCAGCTCATCAACAAACTGCCTAAATGCATCTGTAGTAAAACAGGTGAAGTGTCTTCCTTCTCTCTGAAAGTCATTTGCTTGCAACTTAAAAGAACAGTAGAGTACACCCTGTTCTTTCAGTGCAACGGCCATTCTTTCAAAGACAAGAGGCAGTTCTTCAATTGGTACATGCAGCAGTGAAGCGCAGGCCCAAATCCCATCGAATGCGTTCTTGTAATCCATTTGCTGGAAAGAGAGTTGCCGTACTGGCAGCCCTGTGAGTTCACAGGCAGCCTTTACCATTGACTCGCTCAGATCAAAGGCCTCCACCTGGTTTCCACAGTCAAGGAAGTATCGTGAATCACGCCCACTACCACAGCCTGCATCAAGAATACAGCCACCAGAGGGGATATACGGGAGGAACATGGCATAGTGGGAGGTCATATCGACATCTCGGGTTGTAGATAGATACTGCTCAGCATGCAGGTCATAGTATTTTGATGAATCAATCACGGACCAATCCTCCCATATCCTGATAGTACTCCTCTAGATGGGAGTAAAGCAGTTCTACGATATCGTGTAATTTAATCTGGGACAACACTGCCCGCCTCCTCTCAGGAAGCGGGCAGTATAATTGTTATGCTTTTATAATAGCTTAGAGCAGTTCCTTGGCAGCCTCGTAGACTGCTTCAGTAGTGATGCCGAAGAGCTTGTACAGCTCACCAGCAGGTGCTGATTCACCGAAAGAACGCATACCGATGATCTTTCCGTTCAATCCAACGTACTTGTACCAGTAGTCAGCCCAAGCGGCTTCAACAGCGACTCTAGCGGTAACTGCAGAGGGAAGTACAGCTTCCTTGTAGGCCGCATCCTGCTTGTCGAATACCTCCGGAGAAGGCATCGAAACTACACGGACGGCGACCTTTTCCTCAGCAAGCTTCTTCGCAGCACTGACAGCAAGCTCAACCTCACTGCCGGTACCGATCAGGATAACTTCTGGCTTATCCCCTGATTCATAGAGTACGTAAGCACCCTGTGCAATCTGGGAGAGCTGCTCGTCACTGCGATCCTGTGGAGCAAGGTTCTGACGACTCAACAGAAGAGCAGAAGGACCATCAGTTCTCTTGATCGCACTCTTCCAAGCAACACCAGTTTCCACTGCATCACAAGGTCTCCAGGTAACCATGTTGGGAGTCATGCGAAGGTTTGCAATCTGCTCAACAGGCTGGTGGGTAGGCCCATCTTCACCAAGACCAATGGAGTCATGGGTAAATACATAGACGTTTCTGATACCCATCAAGGCTGCCATGCGTAGAGCATTACGAGCATACTCCATGAACATAAGGAATGTAGCACCGAAGGAGAGGAATCCACCATGAAGTGCAACACCGTTGAGGATTGCAGCCATACCGAACTCACGAACTCCAAAGTGGAGGTAATTGCCCTTTCCTGTCTTGGGATCGAAGGCTTCAGAACCCTTCCACTCAGTCAAGTTGGAAGGAGCGAGGTCTGCTGATCCACCAAGGAGTTCAGGGAACAAGGAACCCAATACATCAAGGGCCATCTGGCTTGCCTTTCTGCTTGCTACCTTGACCTTGTCATTCTGCCAGCTCTTGATCGCTTTATCGAACTCAGCTTCCCAGTCAGTGGGGAACTGGCCTGAGAGTCTTCTCTCGAGCTCAGCTGCCTCAGCAGGGTATTCCTTCTTGTAGGAGGCAAAGAGGTCATTCCACTTACCTTCAAGCTTGGCACCCCGTTCACTCTGATCCCATGCATCATAGATTTCCTGAGGTACAAAGAACTTTTCATCATACTCCCAGCCTAACTTCTTGCGGGAGAGTTCAACCTCGGCTTCCCCAAGGGCTGCACCATGACAGGACTCAGTACCTTCCTTGTTGGGAGACCCATAGCCAATAGTCGTCTTGCACATGATCAAAGAAGGCTTGGAAGATTCATATCTTGCAGCTGAAAGGGCCTTCTGAATTGCATCAGAATCGTGGCCGTCAACATTTCTGAATACCTGCCACCCATATGACTCGAAGCGCTTGGCAGTATCATCAGTAAACCAACCACCCACTTCACCATCGATGGAGATGCCGTTATCGTCGTAGAAGGCAATAAGCTTGCCCAATTTCCAGGTTCCAGCCAAGGAAGCTACTTCGTGGCTGATTCCTTCCATCATACAACCGTCGCCAAGGAACGTGTAGGTGTAGTGGTCAACGACGGGGAACCCATCCTTGTTGAATTTGGCAGCAAGGTTCTTTTCTGCAAGAGCCATACCTACCGCATTCGCGATACCTTGTCCAAGCGGTCCAGTGGTAGTCTCTACTCCAGGGGTAAGTTTATATTCTGGGTGTCCAGCTGTTCGGGAGTGGAGCTGTCTAAACTGCTTCAGATCCTCAATTCCCAAGTCATAGCCACTGAGGTGCAACAATGAGTATATCAACATTGAAGCATGACCGTTGGAAAGCACAAAGCGGTCACGGTTGACCCATTGTGGATTCTTGGGATTATGTGCCATGGTCTTGCGCCACAAGACCTCAGCAATATCTGCCATGCCCATTGGGGCACCTGGGTGACCAGAGTTGGCCTTCTGCACGCCATCCATGCTCAATATGCGGATTGCATCAGCAAGTTTATTCGTTTTCATCCATCCCTCCAAAAAATCTCTAACACTAATGTATGAAACACCCCGGATCTGAAAGAAGCCGGGGATGTGATCCTAACACTAAAGATACAGTGTTCTTGACAAATAGTCAAAACCGTCAACGTTCTCTACAAAGCATAGGTAAGAATTAGTGCTATCCTCTTGAATGCTGCATCGCCTTTGGTAATAACACGGTTGTCATCCTTGGAGTAGTTGGTGAACTGGATTGCAGTCAAGAGAGAAAGGTCTTCAGTAAATTGGGTGTTGGCAATAACACTCAAGTCCCCAACCATATCAGTGGCATTATCAAATAAATTGAAGGTGTAGGTTTCCAACTGCAAGCCAACCAGGTTAACCATCAGGGGCATCTGGTAGCCAAGGATGTACTCACCTTTATAGTTGAATCCATTGACCATGGCCCCTCCATTCTCATACTCCCAAGCTTGGTCGGAAGAAGCATTGCTATACCCTTTGTAGTTCAACTCATGGTAGGTACGGATTACTACGCTCATCCAATCTCCCGAGAAGATGGCACCAGTGTCAAACTGGAAGGCTGCTCCTGCCCTACCCAGGTAATAGAGGCCATTCAAACTATCAGAAGCGAGAGGAGCTCCTACGGTTGTACCGAGTTTCAGACCATTGAGGTCCATCAGATTAAAATCCCAACCGGTTCCCAGGCCTCCGCCCAAGCTTATCTCAGCTACGGCAATCGGGGTAAGGACTGCATCGAGGGTCACCGTCCCAGCAATGGGAGAAAGACCGAGGTTTGCCTTTACTTTGACATTGTTTCCACTGAACAGAGGGCCTTCCCCTGCCAATACAGGAATCTTTGCCTGGTAGGCTGCATCGAGTTTTGCCTCAATGCCAGTCCCATATGCACCAGTAAGCTTCAGCGTACCACTGTTGGTGGTCTGGGCAAACAAGAGACCTGCTGCCATGAGTATCACCAAGAGTGCGAGTAATCGTTTATTCTGTTTCACAGCAATTCCTCCAAACATAACGTAGGTACAGCATATCATAGGGGGTGGCGTAACCAAATACTTTATTATGGTGAATAAGGGGGATACTTATTGGTTGTTCATTTATTCTGATTTCTGAACAGGATGAATCTGGTTTGACCTTAAAGGGAAATACTTACTTGATGTTTTCCCCTCACAGAAAATCGGTTTTTACTAATTGTAACGAACTCCTCCCTTGTTTGTCTTACCATTATCCAAGGGGGATACACATGGTCAGAAAAGGATATTTATTTGCTGCAATCCTACTTACACTGTTCCTATTTTTCATGGCCCTGAACACCGGGTTCTAAAGGACACATGCCCTCCTGTTTCAAGCTCATGGATTCTCTTTCAGTGAAACAACCTCTCCCATATTTTTCTAGGAATACCTTACATCCTACGGTACACTTGGAACAACCAACGCTGTACGATCAAGGATGTTTGTGTGAGCCTATACTCCCTCTTTCACCCGGAAATCTTTCAAGGTAGACATAAAAAGTCCCATTACTTTGAAGGCTGGTACTTCAAAATGGCACTTCCAGGCAGACAGCCTGAAGTACTCTCCATTATTCCTGGTGTTGCCTTGGGCGCATCAGAAGAAGAGCGACATGCCTTTATCCAGGTGATCAGCAGCAGGGAAGGAAAAAGCTGGAACATTCATTTTCCCTTTGAAGCCTTTAAGGCTGATGAGAAAAAGCTTTTTGTAGAGATTGCCGGTAATCGTCTTTCAACGGAAGAAATTATCCTAAACATCAATCATGAAGATCTACTATTGTCAGGGAGCGTGACAAACAGAGGAACCCATTCATTCCCAGTTACACTCGCCTCTCCAGGAATCATGGGATGGTACGCCTATGTTCCCTTCATGGAGTGCTTCCATGGAGTTGTGTCCACTTCTCATACCCTCTGGGGGTCTCTTACGCTGAATGGCAACAAGATAGATATGAGTGAAGGGATTGGATATATCGAGAAGGACTGGGGAACCTCCTTTCCCGAGGCATGGATATGGATGCAATCAAACTGCTTTCCCTCGACAAACATCTCTTGTATGCTCTCTGTTGCCAAGATTCCTTTTCTTGGACATGTGTTTCCTGGATTTCTTGGGTTTGTAAAGCATGGAGACGAGTTGATACGGTTCGGCACCTACACTGGTGCTAAAATTACTCACTTGGAAAGCAGTGAAACCCAGGCGTCTGTACAGATACAGACCAAAGAGAAGCAATTGACGTTTCTCGCTGAACTTGGACCAGCCTCAAAACTGGTGGCACCCAGGCAAGGCAAGATGGAGAGACCATTGCTGGAAAGCATCATGGGAACCATTACACTCACCATCAAAGACAAGGATGGTGCCCTTCTCCTTGAGGAGACAGGCACCATGGCTGGGATAGAACTACCGGAAGCAGGGAATCTGATGAGTTAACTTAACAGCTACTCTGTGACGTTCTCCTCCTTGAAAGTCATATCAGAATCATATTCAGCTTTTCTGTGGTCCCATGACATGGTATCATGAGCCCAACCATGAAATATCTAGTATTCCTCGTGGCTATGGCAGCCGGTGGCTTGGTGTTCTTTGATAAGGGAGATGCCTCTGGTGGTTGGCAATACATGGAGGCAGCCCCAGCAGATACCGAAATGTTGGCAAGGTGGGGAACAACCGGTCTCGAGGTGGACACAAGTACCAATCTCGGGAGCGGAAAGGCCAACACACAAGAGCTCGTGGAGCAGGACCCTTCCTAGAACGAAACAGCAGCCAGTTACTGCAGTACGCTTGTATTTGATGGCTTCACCGACTATTTCCTACCCTCAAAAGATGAACTCTCCCTATTGTTCTCTGCCTAGCAAGGACCAATAAGGACACCTTCCGCGGGGAGGGTTTTGCCTACTGGAGTTCTTCCTCCTATGATGGGGAACGAGCTTGGGCTCATGGATTCTCCAATGGAGCACAGGGTAAAGTCGAAAAAGAAGAATTATTGGTCGTACGTGCCATACGAGTCTTCTAGGTAAGCGAAAATTTTTCCTTATCCTCAACAGAGATATCAATTCCATGTTGTACCTCGATCAAGGTGAGTTCCGTCTCGGCAATGATGGTATGCTTGACTCCTCTCTTGATGGAAATTACATCAGAAGCTTTTACTGCTCTTCTCTCTCCGTCCAGGACTACAATGCCTCTCCCTCCAATGATAGTCCACACTTCATCACGTTGTCTGTGACTGTGGTAGTGCATCTGCCCCCCGGCCTGAAGGATTGCCTTGATGGTTAGACTCTCCTTCCCTATATCAAGAATACGAAAACTTCCCCAGGATTTCTCTGCAAACATGATCGGTTGCTTGAAGGATTCAACATACTGCTTGATCTGGCTCGAGCGCTCCTTATCAGAGACAAGCACACCTTCAGCACTGGCACAGATAATGACATCATGCAGACCCATGGCAAGAATGGGGATGTCCAGCTCATTGATGATCTGCACATCAGTGCAAGAATCGTCCATCTCTCCAAGCCCGACTACAGGCTCACTCAATGACTCACAGAGTGTATTCCATGTACCGAGGTCCTTCCAGGTTCCTTCATACCGCATTACCTGGATCTCTGATTCCTTTTCAACCACAGCATAGTCAAAGCTGATTTTATTGAGAGTTTCGTACTTTGCGAACAGATCATGGTAATCAGTAAAATCAATGAGCCTGTGAGCTGTTTCCAGCAGATAGCCCAAGCGGAATGCGAAGACCCCTGCGTTCCAAAGAGCACCAGAGGAGATATAGGTCTCTGCGGTTGCAGCATCTGGTTTCTCCTTGAAGGTAGAGACCTTGCTTACAGAATTGCCATCAGAGGGAATGATGTACCCATACTTCTCACTTGGATAGGTAGGCTCAATACCCAAGAGAACCAAGTTTGACTCACCCTTCTCTGCTTGCTTTCCCACTTTCTCGAGCATGGAGAAATACGCATCGTCCACGAACGGGTCCACAGGGCAGACAACCACAGCCTCCTTCTCCCCTACATTCTGCACATCGTGCATATAGGCAACAGCAAGTGCAATGGCAGGAAAGGTATCACGACGGCAGGGTTCGACGGAAATGCCTACATCCTTTCCAAGCTGGTTATGGATTGCAGAGACCTGTGTCTTGGAAGTTGCAATGGTAATGGTTGCGTTTGGATCAACCTTCCTGATCTGGCGATGAACCCGCTATACCATGGATTCATAGCTACCATCTTCTTTCTTGAAGAATTTGATGAATTGCTTCGATCGCACCTCATTCGAAAGTGGCCAAAGCCGTTTTCCCGATCCTCCAGACAGTAGTACGATATGCATCCAGGACTCTCCTTACCTTTTTCTCGAAGCACTCATTGGTACTTAAGGTGTATGATGTCTCCATGATAGGACAGCTTGCACATAATGGAAAGAAACAAACGATACTTTTAATATTTTCCCCCTAAAGAAAGGACATTCATGACCAATTGCACTCACCTTCAATAATGAGGCAACAAACCAGTATGGGGTAAATCTGGTGCTTCGACACCAAGGCGAAGTAGTGGGAGGAGAGAACAGCCAATATTTGCGATCTCCATTTGAGACCATGACACCTGGATCGATCCTGACTCCTGGATTCCATATTGTCGATATATTTCTACTTCCCCCCGGAGGGCTTGAAAAAGCTCCTCTTGCTTTGAAGAGCATAACCATACGAGTGTTCTGATCAGAGAAAGAGACATTGTATCACACGAACCTGCAGATATGATCGATGCAGATATCGCTGAATCCATAGACTTCAGCTTTGGTCATTCTACCGTTTGCGCTCTCTACAATTGCATCGAATATCCGCTCAGCACCATCAGAGATGGAGTATATACCCTCGGTAATGCCACTCACATCCACATCCATATTGTCTTCCATGTGGTGGTACGTTTCATGGTTTCCCGTGATCTTGAGCACAGGAGCCAAGGCAATACCGGTGGGGGTTCCTCGTCCGGTAGTGAAGGCTACCAGCTGGCAACCACCTGCAACCATCATGGTTACCGATGCTACATCATAACCCGGGGTATCCATGATCAGGGAGCCGCTCTTGGTGGGACGTACCCCTTCCTGGAGCACTTCCACGATAGGACGGGTTCCGCCCTTCTTGATACACCCTAGGCTCTTCTCCTCCAAGGTGGAGAGGCCGCCTTCTTTGTTGCCAGGAGTAGGTTGTCCAGCCCGGCAGTCCTGACCGGCAGCAGAGAGGTGCTCCTCATAGTCTCGACAGATCTGAATGATCTGGTTATGCACTTCCTTATTGATAGCCCGATTTGCAAGTATGTGCTCTGCACCTATGAACTCAATGGTTTCCGAGAGCATCGTTGAAGCTCCCAGGTCAATCAATTTGTCACATACTTCACCGAGTGCGGGATTGGCGGCAATACCACTGGTGGCATCACTACCACCACACTCAAGACCGAGAAGCAAGTCACCGATGGGACAGGGAACACGGGATTGAGCGCTGGCTTCGCTGACAAGAGCCCTCGCCGCAGGGACGGCTTTTGCAATGGTCTTTGCTGTGCCACCTTCCTCTTGAATCCCAAATGAGACAATGGGCTTACTGGTCTCTGCCTTCAGCTTTTTATGAAGCTCATCATGTCCTACTGTCTCACAACCAAGCCCAATGATAACCACAGCATACACGTTTGGATGAAGTGCAAATCCAGTTAAGACTCGTTGTGTCAGCTCAGTATTGGCCTCTACATCAGCACAGCCGGTATTGATGATCACATTGATGCTTCCCTGTACTTGGCTTGCCACAATACGGGCAGTCTCACTGCTGCATCCACAGGTGGGAAGGATCAAGACATGGTTGCGCACCCCTGCCCTTCCTTCTGCTCGCTTATATCCCAAAAATTCCATCTCTATACCTTTTCTCACAGTAGTTCAGTCTCATAATTCCTGCTGGCACCTCGTATATTGGCGTCTGACACCCAAGCACCTTGCCTAATATCTTCCGTGGCCAAACCAATGACTTCCCCGTATTTATAGACAGGGTCTCCCTTGGAGATTGCATGCAGGGCAATCTTATGATAGGGGGGAATATCCTGGACACAGTTTACGATTTGCTCACAAATTCCCAGACAAGAGACATTCTGCCCTGCTCTGGCGCCACGCTT
The DNA here is from genome assembly GCF_016406725.1 of Sphaerochaeta sp. S2. Taxonomy (GTDB): domain Bacteria; phylum Spirochaetota; class Spirochaetia; order Sphaerochaetales; family Sphaerochaetaceae; genus Sphaerochaeta. The sequence goes on from NZ_JAEKNT010000455.1 coordinate 9,192, forward strand.
ACAGGTTGCTTCGTTGTCCTTTGGGTCAACTACAATTGCTTTGGATTCCAAACGAATTCCTCCTCTGCTTCAGT
>NZ_JAEKNT010000456.1 GCF_016406725.1 Sphaerochaeta sp. S2
CCCATGAAGGAGCCCAGGATATTGGTAAGACCATAGCCGGTAATTCCTGCTCTCAGCTCCTTTGTCGTGGGTTCCCTGTCCATCGCACCAACCGTGGTTGCTGTGAAATCCCCGATGGCTTGGATGGCATTGATGGCAAACAGTATACCCATGGAAAAACTGGCAGCAATATCGAACTTGATACCAAAATGCATAAGCTGAGGTGCCTGGAAATACCTTGCTTCATTGATTGCGGAGAAGTCAACAATGCCAAAAACAAGAGAGAGTCCATAACCCACAATGATGCCTATAAGGATGGATGCAAGCTTGAAGATTCCTCTTCCCAGATGATTGAGCATGGTTACCACTGCAAGCGTGAGAAATGCGAGAGTCCAGTTCAGCGGTGAGCCATACGAAGGGTTCCCTATTCCTCCAGCCATATAGTTGATGGCGGTAGGGTAGAGGGAAAGTCCAATGGTAAATACCACCGTTCCCGTAATCAGGGGAGGAAAAAATTTTCTGAGCTGTTTTACGAATATGCCCACCAGGATGGCTACAATCCCTCCTACCAACTGGGATCCAAATATGGTGGCTAGGTCATATCCCAATGCGATGGCTTGCATACTTGGCAGATACGCAAAGCTCACTCCCAGGATGACAGGGAGACCAGAGCCGAGTACTCCTGCAATGGGAAATAGCTGGAGGAATGTAGCCAAGCTTGCTATAACCAATGCTCCCTGAACAAGAATGATGGAATCTTGCGGAGCAAGGTTTGCAACACGGCTTAGGATCAAGGCTGGGGTTACACAGCCAACTATCATGGCAACCACATGTTGGATGGCAAGTGGAAGAGCCTGTTTCAGGGGAGCCCTACCATTAAGGTCAAAGAGTGTAGAGGTCTGCATGGCATGATGATATCACATCTGGTTTTCCCAACGTACCTTTTTCCTGCTCAAAATGGTGAAGGATGTGGTAGGATACATCTATGAAAATAATACAGATTGCTGTAGGACCAAACCAGGTCCCACTGACAGGATACCTCCAGGATATCACCGGTGATGGGGGGATCAGGAATATTCGCCCTACAATTGTCATTTGTCCAGGGGGCGGTTATCGGTTTCGCTCTGAACGTGAACGTGACCCGGTTGCGTTGCACTTTCTATCCATGAGCTACAATGTCTTCATACTGGACTATTCAGTGCAGGAAGCGGCAAAGGATCTGAATCCCTTGCTGGAAGCCAGTGATGCCCTGATCAAGATTCGTGAACATGCATTTGAATGGATGTGTGACCCAACAAGGATAGCCATCATGGGTTTCAGTGCTGGTGGTCATTTGGCAGCATCATTGGCTCTCTTGCACAAGCACCCTATGCTCGCTGCAAAACAGAAGATTGTGGATGAAAACAACAAACCTGATGCTGCAATACTCTGCTATCCGGTAATCACCGGAGGTAAATATGCCCATGAGGAGAGCCTGGACTGGGTGAGCGGGAAAGAGGCGTCAATGCGTTCCCTCCTGAGCTTGGAAAACCAAGTAACCAAGGATGCCTCTCCCCTGTTCATATGGCACACTGTCACAGATGAGAGTGTGCCCGTGGAGAACAGCCTACAGTTGGCTGTAAACCTGCAGAAAGCAAAGGTCCCCTACGAACTCCATCTGTTCGAGAGCGGGGACCATGGTCTTTCTATGTGCACTGAAGAGGTAGGTACCCCTCATGAAGCGTGTCGCCAATGGGTAGCGCTTGCTTCCAATTGGCTGAACAACCGCTTCACACATACCTTATAGGGTGTCGAGGATTCCCTCAGCACTCCGGATTCCGCTGGCCCAGGCTCCGGTAATTCCGCGGCTTGTGCCAGCACCATCTCCAGCAAACCAGATATCCTCTTTTACGCGGAATCGTTCATCCAGGTAGGCTGGTTTGTTTGCATAGAGTTTAATCTCAGGATAGTACATGATCGTGGAGGGGTGAAGCACACCCGGGACAATGGTATCCAGGTTTTTCATTGCCTTCCAGATAGCGCGAAGGATTTTTGCAGGAATTGCAAGGGAGATGTCCCCAGGACAACAGGTTTTCAGTGTAGGCTCAAAGTCATAGAGGTCCCCGCTGAAGCTTGCTTCCTTGCTCCTTGAACCGAGGCGGAAATCACCAACTCGTTGCATCAGGGGTTGTCCGCCACCCATAAGGGCAGCCTGCAGTCCAAGATTCTCTGCGAAGGCCTGCCCACTGGCAAGAGGGGCAGTAAACCGTACTGTTTTCAGAATCGCAAAGTTTACCAATCCATTGTCATGCTTGCTGTCTGGAGCAAAGGCATGTCCATTTACTGAATACCACTGGTCACCTCTGTTTGTCGCATACCGCTCACGAACCACATGGGCGTTTCCACTGTTGGTGCAGAATGTACGCACTTTCTCAGGGAAATAGAACTTCGGGTCATAGTAATCCCTCACGATGGGATAGTGCTCAATCCTAGTCTCGACCCGTACCCCAATGTCGACGATATTGTCGATATAAGGAACACTGAGCGTACGCATAAGGTCCTGAAGGAAATGGAATCCTTTTCTACCCGGTGCAATCAGCAAACGCTTATAACCAATCTCGCGTTTCTCGGTAACGATGAACTGCTTCTCTGCATCCACGGTTTCCATTGCTTCTCCAAGAGAAAGGTCAATGCCCAAAGCTTCAAGACGAGCAAGCAATTCCTTGATAAGCTTGAGTCCGCCATCAGTTCCAAGATGTGTCTGTTTAATTTCCAGCAGTGAACAGCCTAGTCTCTCTGCTCGCTTCTGGTAGATGTCGATGTTCTGTTTCTCAAGAAATGACGGTTTGAGAAAGTCTATAACCTGTTTCAGATAGTGTTCGGCAGCTTCCTCTGTCCAGTATTCAACAGGAAAACCGATTGGGTAGGTGAAATTCATCTTGCAGTCATTGCGCATACCGCCAGTAGACACCTTTTCCCGATCAAGTATTAATATCTTTAGATCAGGTCGCCTCTCACGCAGCGTAAAGGCTGCACCCATACCTGCCGGTCCGCTTCCTACGATGACAACATCATATCGATCCATGGAGTACCCTCCCAGTTGTGATAGAAAAGGTTCCCCTTTCCAACCAATTATCCCCATTCTCTCAGCTTTGCTCAAGCCCTTCTAAGTATAGGAAGCCTTGCACAGAGCATAGATTCGTGGTAATAAACCTATGTAGGAAGGATTGAATAGAAGGGAGAAACTATGTATATCAGTGCCAAGGAAGCCGCGAAGAAGTGGGGAATCAGTGAGAGAAGGGTGAGAATTCTCTGTGCAGAGGGAAGGGTGGATGGAGTGCTCCGATCCTCATGGGCCTGGAATATTCCCAGCGATGCCCCCAAGCCTGGGGATGGAAGACAGCTAAGGCATATGAAGAACCTCGATCTACGTATTGGTATGATGGACTTTTCCAAACTTGAACAGGCACGTTCGGCGCTGCAATCACAAGATGATAGAGACCAATTCTTGCGCTCTTATAAACATCTGGTGACGCGCTTCGTGCTCGCCTCCTTTGCTGCAGAAGATTTAGCGATGGATCCCCAAGATTTAGCCGTACTCTTCAGCCAGTGCTTTGTTCCCTCACTGCAATTCGATACCCAGGTGCTTGCATTGAACATGAGAACCATCATGATGAGGATGCTCCATCAGTATGGGCTTGGTCCAGTTAAGGGGAAGAGTCGACCACAGATGAGTGAGCAGCGGTTATTACAGCTCTACCAGATGTTGATACAAGGATTGGACAGCGAAGGGGAGGTTTCTTATCGCACCGATAGTGTCATCGACCAGAACAGGAGTGTAACGGTCCTCCAGCAAATGGAAACACTGTTTGTGCAGTGGGACCGGGATTGGACTGAGCTCCATCCTGTGGTTAGGGCAATCTTCCTTTATGGAGAATTGATCAGGATAAAGCCCTTTGGTATGTATGATGGGTTGCTTGCTTCCCTTGCTTTTGCACAGGAGTTGCTTAATGGTGGATTCCCCCCGGCTTTGGTGGAAGAGGAGCATGAAGATGAGTTCAAGGCTGCCATGATCCTTACCAGGAGCAGGGGCAACTACCAGAATGTGCTCAGGATGATAGAACAGGTAGTATTGCGCGAGTGCAAGAGTTTGCAGGGTGAAGCATGAACCGCTATCACCTGAGGAATGCTGAAATCATTGATGGATCCGATTCCGCCCCTTTTTGGGGCGATATTCTTGTTGAATCAGATACGATACAGGCGATTCTTCCCCCACTATCCCAGCTAAGGGAGGGATACACGGCAATTGACTGTACTGACAAGATCCTCTGTCCCGGATTCATCGATATGCATGGACATAGTGACCTTGAAGTACTGAGGAATCCTTCAATGCAACCCAAGATTGGACAGGGGATTACCACTGAGGTTGCCGGAAACTGCGGTATCGGGGTATTCCCCTGCCAGAGGGGAAGTGTTTTTTTAAGAGAACTCTGTGGGGATGTCCTGGGAGCATATCCAGAGGCCGGTTGGAAATCTTTCTCAGCCTATACGCAGCAATGGAGAAGTGGAACCAATATGGCATTCCTGCAAGCCCACAGTACCCTAAGAAGAGCAAGCATGGAAGGAAATGTTAACAGGAATGCAACAGATTCTGAGATTTCCAAGATGACCTCCTCTCTCAGGGAGAGCCTGGAAGCAGGCTGTCTGGGTATGTCCACAGGATTGTACTA
>NZ_JAEKNT010000457.1 GCF_016406725.1 Sphaerochaeta sp. S2
GACAGTACCAAGGGCAGAAAACAAGCGAAAGACCAAATTCCATCATAATCACAAGTCAAATTGTTAAGATTTTGGGAAAGTTGGGCTTAAGTTGTGAACATTGATTTTAAACACCAAACAAACACCAACAGTCTGCCTGAACCTGCAAATTAGGCGCTCCGTTGCATGGTTTAGGGCATGTTGGTGTACGGAAGTGTTTTTTTTCGAAGTAAACGCCGATGTTCTTATTCTTAAGGGCTCTGGTATAATTCAGACAATCAACCGTATTCCTTGCAAATCGGCTGATGGACTTGGTAATAACCATATCTATCTTGCCTTCGTTACAGTCATTAATCATGCGCTGGAATTCATCACGCTTTTTCGTATTCATTCCAGAAATGCCGTCATCGGCATATATCCCGGCCAGCACCCAATCCGGGTGACTATTGATAAACGAAGTGTAATGCTCAATCTGTGTTTCATAGCTGGTTTCCTGCTCATCACTATCAGTGGAAACACGGCAATAAGCAGCTACTCGTGTTTTCTGGACTTTATCGGTTGTTTTCTGTGTACCGATTGTTTTCTTTGCAGGAATAACCGTAACATTGCTGGCTAAGGAAATCATACATCCACCTCGCTTTCTATCAAGCTGTAGACATATTCTGCCTGTGTAAAAGGATCATCATATTTTATTTGAACCTTTGGCATCTTAAAACCTGTAGCAATCTTGCTCACTTTGGCTGGCTTATCATCAAATACTCTTCCAAGCTTAGCCTGTCGTTTTACACGCTCGGCTTCTGCCGCGACAAAGGTCTCATTATCAATAATCGCCGGGTAATAGTCGTCTCCGAGGTAATGCTTATTTTGCATCATCTTCTTTGCACCTGTGTGGTAAAGCTTAAGTCCGGCGGCTTCTGCTGCTGGCACGTAGGCAAGGCCAGAGAGGTATGCTTTATAGATCTTCTTTACTTGCTTTGCTTTTTCTTCATCAATCACCGCTTTACCATTTTCGATTCTGTATCCGTATGGGACATGACTCATATTCTCACAACCTTTCCTTAAGGGTTAAACCGCACTTTAGTGCGAAGCCTATTTCACTTCTGGTGTAAACAGTAATGTGGTCAACATGTGCCTCAAAGGCAACTGCATCAAATTCTGCAAGTCCTGCACTATTGTTTACATACTTTAAGAGCCTGCTTACTGCTTTCGAATTCTCAAGCTCACCATTTACCGAGCGGTACAAGGCTTCCTTTTCATTTCTCAACTCCTCAGCTTCAGCTAAAAGTTCACTATTCTGTTTGGCATATAGTGCAGGCTCGATGTACTGCTTTGAAAGAAGGTTTGTAAGAACCTGCCTTCGGTCAAAGTTCTGTTCCAAAGCCGTCTCAAGCTCGTTAATTCGAGTAAGTGCATTAGCTTGGTCAATGCTTTTAAGGCTATTAAGGAACGGTTGTAAAAGAACCTTTTTGCTAAAAATCAGCTTGTTCACCATATTTACAAAGGCGACCTCAAAATCCGTCTCGTTGATAAAAAGCTGGCCGCACTTATTTTTGTCCTTCAGGTGAGTGTTGCAGGTGTAAGCATAGTATTTAGCCTTACAAGCGGTATGTGTTCTTCTTTTCCAAGTAGCACCGCATTCAGCGCATATTATTTTTCCTGAGAATGGGTATCGGCTCAGGTACTTCTCATCATCCGCCACAATATTCTTTTCTTTAGCACGCTGGACAATAATCGCCTGTGCCGCTTCAAAGTCCTCGGTGCTAATTATTGCGTCATGATGACCTTTGACATAGTACTGCGGCTTTTCACCCCGATTGGTATGCCTGTTAAACTGCGAATCAGTGAATGTTTTCTGAAAGAGCACATCACCCGTATATTTCTCATTTTTCAGGATTTCTTTAACTACCGTTGAGCTCCATTTGCCGCCTCGCTTTGTCAGTGCCTTTTTCTCTCTAAGTGCTTTTGCTATTTTATAGCTGCCTTTTCCAGAAAGGCATTTACTGCATTTTTCGGTCAGAAGAAATTCAACGAACGATTGCGAAGTATGCTATTGGTTCAAACATTCTTCACGCCTCTAGCGCTATTGAGCATCTGACCTTCCCATGGAGTAAAGAAGAAGTTGAAAAGTTCAATAAGCTTGTCGAACCCATGTATAGACTGATGGTTGATAATATTGAACAAAATATTGCTCTAGCAAAGCTGCAAGATTTTCTCCTTCCGTTATTAATGAATAGGCAAGTAAGAGTTAAGACTTAGCATTTGTGATTAATGCAATCTTGTCTGAATTCTTGTTTTCTTGACTCGATTTATCAGTATCACTTCATTATTAGCATCAGTTGAAAATAACTCTTAGGAAAAAATTCGACAGACACCTACAAACGTTCCAATATGGAGGTTAATATGCACGGCAACAAGGTCCGAAAGAGCACCCATTACAGCTCCAAGACGGCTGTGAAAAAAGCAAACAAAACCCCTGAACTCCAAAACTAAATGGCATATTAATCAACGGTATTGTTGAAAATACGAGTGTGCGTATC
>NZ_JAEKNT010000458.1 GCF_016406725.1 Sphaerochaeta sp. S2
TATCTATTGTGGTCTCAGTTTTCATGGCTGCTCTCGAAGCGGGTAATGATGCTTTGCAGATGACCATGAAACTGCCCAATGCAATGGGAGCAGTCCTCCAGGGCCTGATTCTTATCCCATTGCTTGCAGGAAATATCTTTATCGAGTACCGATTGCTCGTCATCAAAACCCGTAAGGAGGTTACCGCATGAACATGCTTGATTTCATCACGAAACTACTAGCGGCAACATTGGCCATGGGGACCTCCCTTGCGTATGCAACCTTGGGAGAGGTCTATACCCAGAAGACAGGGATACTGAACCTTGGAATGGAAGGCATCATGCTCATGGGAGCTCTTGCAGGATTCACCACTGCGTTCAATACCGGTAATCTGTACCTAGCCCTGATGATGGCAATGCTGGTGGGAGGGTTCTTCAGCCTCATCCATGCATTCCTCTGTATTACGATGAGGGCCAATCAGGTTCCGGCAGGTCTTGCCATCACCATGTTCGGTACCGGTCTTGCCAACTTCTTGGGGGAACGTCTTGGACCTGCATCCAATGGATACAACCTCACCGGTATGAACATCCCTGACAAGTTCAGCAACATTGCAATCCCATTCTTGAGTGATATTCCCATCCTGGGAGCCCTCTTTGATGTGAGCTTGCTTACCTACGCACTCTACGCTCTTATTCCATTTGCCTGGTTCTTCATGTACAAGACCAAGCATGGTATGGTGGTCCGTGCTGTGGGTGAGAATCCAAGAACAGCAGCATCAATGGGTATCTCGGTTACCAAGATCCGCTATCTATACACTGTAATTGGGGGTATGCTTGCTGGTCTTGGTGGAGCTTGTCTTTCTCTGAGTTTCACTCCCAGCTGGAATGAAGGCATGACCGGGGGCAAAGGCTGGATTGTAATCGCCTTGGTTATCTTCTCCACCTGGAATCCGGCTCGTGTAGTAATTGGAACACTGGTCTTTGGTGGTATCACCAGTTTGCAGTTCAGCCTACAGGCTGCTGGACTGAAGATGGTAATCCCAAGCCAGTTCCTTGGATTCTCGCCGTATCTGATCACACTTGTTGCGTTGGCTGCCATGACCATCATCAACCAGAAGAAAAAAGGCTCATTTGCCTCTCCTTCTGCATTAGGAACATCGTTTGCCATAGACGACAAATAATCACCTCGATCAATCTGTCATCATAAGGGGACCTTCGGGTCCCCTTCTCCTTGCTTGCACACCTGCTTGCAAACAAGTACCATACTTCCATGAAAAAGACCAACGCAATGCGAATTCTGGAAGCGCAAGCCATTCCCTATGAGGTAGTGGAATATATGTGGGATGAAGAGCACCTGGATGCAGTTCATGCGAGTGAGGTTGCAGGCTTGGAACCTTCACAGGTTTTCAAGACAATCGTACTGGAAGATAGTGAGAAACAGATATTTGTATTCTGCCTTCCTGCGGATTTCTCTGTCAGCCTGAAGAAGGTGAAAGCCTTGACAGGTAGCAAGGATATAGAGCTATTGAAGCTTGACCGGTTACAGTCTGTAACCGGGTATATACGTGGAGGGTGCAGCCCCTTGGGGATGAAAAGAAAATTCCCTACATTCATCGAGGAAGTCGCACAGACAGAGCCGTATATCCATGTGAGTGCAGGAATGCGTGGCTTGCAGCTGAGAATCAAACCGGAAGACCTCGTATCAGCCACACAAGGACAGTTTGCAGACTTTACTTAGTCATGTCTATTATGACTGGTGAAATATCTCCTGAGGCGCAGGGATAGAGAGACGGCAACCATAAACAACAGGATAACGATTGCCGATACCAAAAGACTGCTTGCCCAACGAAGATAGACAGCACCTGTTTGGTAGCGGGTTAGTGCACCATCAAACACTGCACTGGAAATAAAAAGAACCACCATTGACCCAAGCACAATATCTGCAATGGGAATCCTGTTTCCCTTTCTATTGGCAAACCAGAAGAGGAACAGAGAGGATCCAACCAAAAGAGCAAGGAGAGTTGGAATGGCTACTGGAAGGAACCAAGTAAATGAGCCAGAGACAACCACGTTGATAAGCGCTACATAGAAGAGAGTGGTCAATACACTTAGTGCTACACTCCCCTTCGCATACTTCTTTGCCCATCTGGTCCAAGGAAACACCCCATACATCCAGAACATTGCAATACCACCAGCTGCAATGAGTGACCAAGCCCACGTTAGATCATACCCATCAAGCCCAAGGAGCAAGATCGCAGCAATCAGGCTTTGCCAACTTGCATGATTGACATAGCGGGGTTTTGCCAACACAACAGCAATGAGGCTTATGGCAGCCATGGCTATACAGAACAGGGGAATGAAGGCATACGACAAGGCTCCAGAAAAGAAGAGGGAGAGCCCAACGGTGATCTCGCTGACCACAAACAAGGCCACGATTAATTCAACCAAGCCTTTTCTTGCCTTGGTGATACCACGAGTTCCCTCTGGGGGTAATTTCTTTGCAAAGAGAGGTTCGCTGGACGGCTCCTCCATTCCTGGTGGAAGAAGGACCTCTGTCCCACATAATGGGCAAGTCTTTGCCCCACTAGCTAATTTGACTCCACATCGTACGCAATATGCCATGGTTGTATTTACCTCGTATTTTCCCTGTTGGTTGCAATTTCGACTTGGATACCATCTTCCACCAAGAAGGTACAGAAGATCCGCTCCAAGGAGGTGTCTGTTGCATAGAAACTATTAAAATTCACTACAATCCTATCGAGATAGCCAATGACCGACAAGCTTATCTTGTTCAGCAACCCGGGGCTCAGATGGAAGTCACAACGCACCACCTGATTCTCCAATTGAGAAGGCAGCGCAACATACCCAAGATTTGAGATTACTCCACTGTACTGGTCATCGCCAAGAAAATCCGAGAGTAGCTTGAATAGAGGATTTTTCAAAGCAGTAGGAGCAAAACGAATTATGGGGATTCTTTCCCCGGATACATTTCGCTTGATCTGGCTCAACAACCGCTTTTTCGACTGCGCCTGGACCATCTGTAAATGAACTTCAGTGGCAATCTCATCAAACTCATAGAAGCCTAATGCTGGCTCGATACCGACGACGGCAAACAGGGTAAAATTCCTCATCGTATCATAGCCGAATATTCTTCTCAGATTCATAGGGACAGAAAGTCGTATAGGCTTTCGCTGCTTCTGATTAGGAATCTCTTCAATTTGCAGTTGCTGCAGACTGTAGAGGTAGACTGATGAGAGATACTCACCAATGGTAAGAGACCTCTCTTTTGCCCGTTCCTTGATCTGCTCGGTTAAAATGGTAGCGCTGATAACCTTTACCCGATCATCGAAAGGTCCGTTTCCTTTGCGATGATAGGCCTTGCTGATCGTAGGATATGAGGGTACATGCTTATCGTAGAGATGTTGAAACGGGTCACTGAACTCCTGCTTTGTGGGTCGTACCTTATAGTCCAATCCACTAGAAAACTTGACCTGTTGTATTCCTGCATGATGACAGTAACGCTCAACCAATAGCTTAAGATAATTCATCGCACCAGAACCGTCTGTAAGTGCATGAAAACACTCCAATGCTATTCGGTGCTCACTGTAGAGTACCTTGAAAAGGTACCCATTGTTCTCCTTGAATGCAAATCTTCCACTGGGGTAACTTCCCTCTTCATGGACAACTGGCTCCGCATCATTGGGAGAGAGGTAGTACCAGAAGAAACCAGTATGTAACCGAATCTTCGCATAGGAACAACGATATAGGAGGTCGTGCAAGGCTTGCTCCAGGATTGTTTTCTTTATGGTAAACGAAAAATCCATGGAGACACGGAATGTATTCGCATTGAACACAGCCTCAGTGGGAGGATAAATCAATGCAGAGTTATCGAGAGCGATGAAACCTTCAGGTGCAAAATTTTGGATGCGTTTCATTATAATTCGCTGTTTTTCACTCCATGCTTATAAAAAGGCGTCTTCACCAGCTTTGCCTTCTTGCGTTGCCCGTGGATTTCAATATCCACGGTGTCACCGAATTTGAGTCCGGCTTCTCGTTTGATCAGGATATAGGCACAAAAGATACCTAAGGTAGGGCTTTTTGTCCCACTGGTAACATACCCGATATCCTCATCTTCCAGGAATACGCGGTAACCACTACGGGGAACCGCCTTATCTACCATCTCTATGCCTCTCAGCGTTCTGGGAATACCCGTTTCTTTCTGGGAAAGTAAAGCATCCCTTCCACAGAAATCACTTTTTTCCAGCTTCACAAACATGGAAAGATTGGCTTCCAATGGGGTAATAGTGTCGCTGATCTCATGACCGTACAATGGCAGTTTTGCCTCCATACGCAAGGTGTCACGACTTCCCAGTCCACAACAGATAAGGCCAAACGGCTTGCCTGCTTCCAACAGGATATCCCAGAGTAGTGGCCCATCTTCAGCAGCACAATACAGCTCATACCCATCTTCACCTGTGTACCCTGTTCGACTGATGAGTGCCATCACCTCGCCCACTTCACACTGACTGCGGAATCGGAAGGTTTGCAAGCTATCACAATCAGGCAACAGGGTAGATAGAATCTTGGTAGCTAAGGGTCCCTGCAAAGCCAACAGAACCGTTGCATCGGAAATGTCCTGTACCATTGGACACTCCCCAGCCTTGGGGTTGCCTTGCTTGATCCATTCCAGATCCTTCTCACAATTGGATGCGTTCATTACAACCATAAAAGAGATATCGGAGCGGCGGTAGATGAGTAAGTCATCAACCACCGTTCCATCAGGATAACACATCAGTGTATAGCGACATTGGCCTACTTGCATATCACTGATTGAGTTGGTGCAGAGATAATCAAGGTAGGAGGCTGCTGTCTCCCCACTTACATTGCACTCACCCATGTGGGAAACATCAAACAGTCCCGCACGTTCTCTCACAGCGTTATGCTCACCAAGGATGCCTGTCTCAAATTGCACAGGCAATTCCCAACCTCCAAAGTCGATCAACTTGACCCCAGGGTAGTTCTTGTATCGCTCATACAGTGGTGTGTGTTTCATGGCTAACCTTTACTTATGCTAAGGCAATCATTTCAATTTCTACAGAAACGTCCTTGGGTAGTTTTGCGACCTGTACCGCTGAACGAGCTGGGAGGATTCCTTCACCAAAATAGGATGCATAGACCTCATTGACTGCTCCAAAGTCATCCATATTCTTCAGGAACACAGTTGCCTTGACAACCTTTGAAAGATCGGTACCAGCTTCTGCCAGCACAGCTTTCAGGTTTTCAAATACTTGCTTTGCCTGATTCGCTGCATCCCCACCTACCAACTCGTTGGTTGTTGGATCGACAGGAAGTTGGCCACTCGTGAAGACGAAGGGACCTGCTACAACAGCTTGGCTGTATGGACCGATTGCTGCAGGAGCATTAGCAGTGGAAACTTGTGTTTTTTTCAGTTGAAACATCATATGATAAGTTCTCCTCTTTCTATAAAAGATGTGTTTATCAGTTATATCTTTCCAGATAAATCTACTGACCAACACAGCGTATCATAAAATGAGAAGAATTGCATTGTTTAGGGATGGAAACTCACGCTCTTATAGTAAATTGAGCAGCTCTTCCGGGCTTCGGGCAACGGCAAGCGTTGTCTCATCCTTCATATGCCCTTTGGGAAAACCAAAGCCCCAGTCTACAGCAATAAAGGGAACCTTTGCTTCAGTGGCACCTTTCTGGTCATGATATGTATCGCCGATAAGTACCGCATCGTTTGCATCAATCGAGAGATCATTGAGTACCTTGTTTACAATATCTGCCTTTGAGAGCGTTGAATCCAGATCAGCGCCCCTGATGGAATCGAAATACCCATCAAGATTGAAATGTTCCATCATCTGTTTTGCCAAAAGTTCATACTTCAAGGTTCCCACTGCAAGCAGATACCCTCGCTTTTTCAAGGTGGATAATAGCTGTGGGATACCTGTATATGGATGAGCATTGAAGCGTCCATGCGTGTCGTATTCAACCCGGTAGAGAGCAATAGCTTCATCTATCAGGGATGGTTCAAGATTGTACACTTTCACAAAACATTGCGTAATGGGAGGCCCTATGAATTTACTCAGTTGATTAACATCATGCTCTGGGGGCAAGCCCAGCTTCTCTATCGCGGCATTAGCTGATGCGAATATCCCTGGAGAGGTATTCATGAGTGTCCCATCAAGGTCAAAAATTGCAAGTTTGAAGTTCATGCATGCACCATATGCAAAATCCAATCTTGTATCAAGCCGTTTGAGGCTACAAGATCACACCTCTCATC
>NZ_JAEKNT010000459.1 GCF_016406725.1 Sphaerochaeta sp. S2
GCACAATATTCATCGAGAAGACTGGCTACCAAGTCATAGTCTTCGATCCCAAGGGCCATCGTTATCGCTTCCCGATAGAATGATGCTGCAAGAAGATCTGCAACTGCCTGTGCCACAGCATGCTCAATTCTTCTGTTCTTCCCTGCCTTCACGCGATTGAGCACAAAGGAACGGAAAAGAGGGTGAATGAGAACCTCTCCAGCACTTGTCATTTCGACAAAAAGGGATTTCTCGATCAGAATCATTACCCCAGTCTTGAGGGTCTCTTGTTCCTTCCCTGGGAAGAATGCTCCAAGCAAAGCAGTATACACGAGTGCTGTTTCCGCTTTCTTTGGAACCTCATCCCAAATGGGGAGAAAATAAGAATCAAGCTCACGGATTCTCTCTTCCACCTGTGCACTGTTTTGAATCTCCCCTTTGGCAAAACAGGCCTTAAGCAACAGTGGGGATCCCCAAGTGTTCTCGATCATGAGCTCCAGCGCCTCGTTATCGATATCATCTGCAAAGTATGCAGCTAAACGTCTCCCTTCCTCCTGCGTGAAGGCAAGATCATCCCTGTTGATTTGCATCACTGCATCACGATGCATTGAGGCTTTTGGGAAAACAGCAATATCTGTTCCAATAAGCATGAGATGCACCGTTTCAGGAAGATATGCTGCAAGAAAGGATAACCAGGATGTAATGTGCTTATGGTTCAGGAACTCAACATCATCAAATATGAGGTACCGTGGTTCACTGCTTTCTCCAAGAAGCTCAACCATTCGGCTTAACTGCACATCAGAAGGGTCCTCACTTTCTGTAACATTTGGTAGCAAGGAAATAAGCATAAGGCTCAGACGGGAAGCAAATGTTTTTGGATTGTTATCGTCAGAAGTGCATTGCATGTATGCATGACAGTACTCTCTTGAAGCTAGGTATCGGGCTATTGCTGTTGTCTTCCCATACCCATGGGGTGCATGAACCAGAGCGGTCTGGTAGTGCAGCGAGAGCGCTAGCTTCTCATCCAATCGAGGCCTTTCCACCAAAGCGCTTCGTGAGACTGAAGAGAGTGTCGCTTTGGTCGATTCATTTTCTTTCATATGGTATGTAAGTATAGTTTGAAACCTCTGTTGAGGCAACAAACCGTTACTGTACCACAACTGTACCTTCGTACAGTACCTCTGTAAGGCGCTCAATGATACGTTTCAAGCACAAAACAAGACCAAACGTACTTGGAGGTACACATGGACAAATTTAAACGGACCCAAGATTGGACAGTTGCAGTTCTGGGATTGTATGCGGCATTTTCTCCGCTCTTCTACACCTACTCAGGAGGTTCTGGTTTCAGTGTTGTGATTGCTATTGCAATTGTCATTTGTGCTGTAATTGCTCTTTCACTCCCAGAATCAAAACCTGTTCAATGGATTCTCATTGTTGCGAGCGTATTGTTGTTCATCGTTCCCTGGATTTCATCTATTACCGGCTGGGCTGCGTGGAACCTTCGTATCGTGTCCATCATCATGATTATTCTAGAAGCAAAAACGATGAAGACGATTGCGTAGCATTCACCAACAACTTTTATGAAACATAGGAGAGGAAGCTAATTCGCTGGCTTTCTCTCCACCTAGGACAAACCCATGAAATCAATTCCCGAGAACGTATTGAGAACAAGTCTGCGACTTGTATATGCAAACCCAGAGAAAAATCTCCCCAAACTTGTGAACTGGGCACAGCCCATTGCAGCAGCAACGGGAAGAATACAAGAGAAACAATGGAAGATGATCAAACGTATTACTCAAGACCCCTCATC